>JAHRXB010000283.1 GCA_019104905.1 Bdellovibrio sp. | reverse complement strand
AGCCCAATTCCACAATGTGGAACTTAGCGCAGGCAAAAAAACGACCCCCATAGACTTTCGACTATGGGGGTTCTTTTTTTCATGACTTTCTACATCCCCGTTGGCGATCATTAATTTATGAGAAAAGTTCAGCTGGTTACTCTTGGTTTGTTATCCCAGATTCTTATTTCCTGTGGGGATATGTCTGTATCTACTAGGTCCGCCACCGAGATTTTACCGATTCCAGAATCTATGTACTACAAGATGGATGGCAGCTGTGAGGATGGTTCGTTGTTCTTTCAAGCTCTTCAAGGGGCGGGAGTTCAGCTTTGGACAGATCCGCAGTCGGTGCTTGTCGGGCAGGTTGAGCTTTATATGAATCAAGATGAAACCTACTTCGCACGATACAGAGAATACGATTTCACATCCAAAGTGTTTGAGAAGGAGTTTTCTTCGACGTACTCATATGATCCGAAGACGGGAAGAGTGACTTTCAAGGACCTGGGAGTGGCAAAGGTTGTAAAAGTCGTTAGGGTAAGTACAAAGTACTATTTGGACTTTGAGTTTACGGTAAATATTAATTCGCAGAATTTAGCCGGTAAGACGCTGCGCTACCGAATTGCCAAAATGGATCGGGGTGTGGATACCGATCGGAACCAGTACTGCAACTACGCTCCCTAAAACAGAACTAGCCCTTGGCGGTCAGAACCCAGATCCCGACAAGAATAAAAAGAGTCCCCGAGACATACTTCATAAGTTGAGGGCTTAAGACTGTTCCCAGAAAACGTCCGAAGATCACGCCCAAGGCTCCCGCAAGCCCCAATGCCAAAACAACCGCAATCATGACAGTCAAAGTTGATTTTGTTTGTGAAGAGGCAGCCAAAGCTGCGAATTGAGTTTTGTCACCCATTTCAGCAAGAAAAATAGTGACGAAAGTGCTCGCAAAAATCTTCCAATCCATTGCCGGTCCTTTAGAATAAAGTGAAAGCATATTGATAAAGTCTATGCTGAAGGAAGGCAAGTTTGAAAAGTCGATTTATTGCGGCTATGGATCTATTGCAAGAGGAGGCCTCGCGAGGAGACCTCACTTTGCGCCATGTCTTCGATATATTAGGAGAAGAGGGGCACGCGATGCTGATTCTTTTCCTTTGTCTTCCTTTTATGCAGCCCATTCCTATTCCTGGACTTTCGACTCCCTTGGGGTTTTTGATCGTCGTGGTGGCCTTTTTTTTATATCGCGATCGTCCGCCCTGGCTTCCAAATAAGTTTGAGCACTTGAAGATCTCTTCGGAGGTGATTCTGAAGGTCTCGGAACAAGCCGAACGAATCTGGGGGTATGCTTCGCGGGTCGTGACAGAGCGGTATGTGTTCTTTCATGATCAGCATTTTTTTCGCGTGGCCAATCTGATCGTGGTGGTCGCAAATGCCTTTCTCTTGTCTTTGCCGCTACCGATTCCCTTTTCTAATACGGTGCCGGTAGTGGCGATCATTCTGAATGCGATTGGGCACATGGAAAAAGATGGAATGTTTATTCTTTTTAGCTATTTGTGGTGCCTTATCGTGGCGTCCTTTTTTGCGACCCTCACGGCGGGCGCGATCCATTTTTTATAATCAAACCAAAGTCGAGAATACAAGAAAGGGCCATAGGACCTCAAGGTCTTTGTAAGCGCCAATTTCTGCCTGCTACAATGAGAATTCATGGAGGTACATCGTGAGTAAATACGTTATTGTTGTCGCTTTAGTATTGGGTTTGGGGTCATTGGCCAAAGCTCAAGGAGGAGAAGGTCCTTGTGCGAAGGATCGCGAAACTCTTTGTGCGGGGATTGAACCAGGCGATGGAAAACTTTTTAAGTGCATGAAGGACAACGCGGATAAATTATCTGCAGAATGTAAAGCGCATCAAGAGAAGATGAAAGAACACCGCAAGGGCATGAAAGAAGCTTGTGCGGATGACGTTGAGAAATTCTGTGGTGAAACAAAGCCCGGAAAAGGTCGCATCATGAAGTGCATGAGAGAGCATAAAGAAGAGCTGTCTGCGGCCTGTAAAGAAGAGATGGGACAGGCTAAAGAAATGCGCAAAAAAATGAGAAAAGGAAAGTAATAAGATTCTATGCGAGAGCGAAGTCTTCGACTGAGTCTCATAGACGCTTTCTTAAGCGCATTAATGGTCGGAGCCGGCGAGACCTACTTGCCGGCTTATTCTTTATCTATCGGCATGGGAGAGATCTTTGCCGGCGTTCTGGCCACTTTGCCTATTGTGAGTGGAGCCTTGCTTCAGCTCATTACGCCACGTGGTTTGCAGCGAGTTCAATCGCACAAACATTGGGTTGTGGCCTCCAGTGTGCTTCAGGCACTGACATTTATTCCGTTGGTATATTTCTCAGCAACCCACGCCCCTAATTTTTGGACATTGTTTTTTATTCTGACCCTTTACTGGGGCTCGGGCTTTTCTTCTGGTCCCGCTTGGAACTACTGGATGGGACGCCTGGTGCAGGTCGAAGAAGGGAATCGATTTTTTTCTAAAAGAGCCCGCGTCGCTCAACTGGGAATTTTGATAGGGCTGATTGGTGGAGGAGTGGCTCTTCACAATAAAGTGGAGATCGGTCCTTTTTCTTCTGTCTTTACGTTGCTTTTTGTTTTTGCCGGTGCTTGTCGTCTGATTTCATCTTTGATTCTGTCATCGCAGTATTTTGACCCTCAGTGGAACAGAGAACCTAAATTGGGTTTTCGGGCCTCTTGGAAGGTGTTTTGGGCGAACAAGTCAAAACGTCAGTTTTTCTTTTATTTGGTTCCGTTTCAAGCCGCCGTTTTTGTGTCGTCCCCTTTTGTGACTCCGTATATGTTAGCTCAAGTAAAGATGGACTATGGCACCTACATGGCCGCCATCGGGATTTTATTCATCGGAAAGGTTATGGCCTTGATGATGATTGAACGTTTCCGAGGGAGTGCTTCAGGAGTCAGCCTCTTCATGTTCGGCGCAGGAGCGATTGTACCTTTGCCAGCCTTATGGGCGTTCAGCAGTCAGGTGTACTTTATCTTTTTCTTGCAACTTCTGAGTGGCTTAGCGTGGGCCTTCGTTGAGGTGGGACTTTCTTTGATTTTCTTTAAAGATCTCAAGCATGAAGAAAAGATTCCAGTTCTTATGGTTTATAATCTGCTCAACTCGGTGGCGATTATCTTAGGAACCTTCGTCGGTGGAAAGTTCTTATGGCTCTTCGGAGAGAAGATCTCAAGTTACTATATGGTTTTCATTCTGGGTTCTGTAAGTCGGGCTGCAGGTTTTATTCCTCTTTACCTTTACACCAAGTCCCAGGTCTTTGCTTTTGCAAAGGCGTCTACGCTGTCTGATTCGGAAAAAGCTTCTTAAAAGCGCGATGAATATTCTTATCTAAGTAGGGATCTTCCGTCTCGTGAAGATCTTGTTCGCTATATCCAGAAAAAATATTTAAAACTTTCACTTCGTTATTGTCGATGGTGAAGCGGGCTCGCCAGGTTCGGTAGGCGATCACAAACTCAGGGCCGTCTTGCTTCACGCGCTTTTTTTTAGAGTTCGTGGGCTCATATTCAAGTTGATGCTGCAAAAAACCCCGCAATTGTGAAACATTTTGCGCTTCAATCCATTCCAGTTGCTCCAGCGCCTCTTGCGCAAAAGAAACTTCATAGCGGGGAGTGCCGTGCAGCCACTGAGGCTCAACCCCAGGAAAAGAATCCGCATAGGCGACATAGGGTTTAATATCTAAAACGGGGCTGCCATCTAAAAGATCCGCGCCCTCAACAAAGATCTTGAGCTTCTCAATACGCAGAACCTTCACGCAACTCATGCCGACGGGATTGGGGCGATACGGGGAGCGGGTGGCAAAAACACCCAGCTTAATATCAGAACCTCGGGGGGGCAGCACCATGGGATTCCAATGTTGATTGTGATGGAACGTAAATAGCACCCAGATGCGCTCGCATCCTTCAAGGCCAATGAGGGCTTGTTCGAAATTATGGCCTGAGAAAAGTTCGATATAACCCTCTGAATGATGTTCATCCGGCTGACGACCGGCTTCGTAGGGGTGAACCTGATGGCTGTGAAAGATTCCAATCGGGGTCATTTCTATTTTTTGTTTCGCCATTGCCTCATCCATTCAAAACCCGCGACAGCGGCAGTGACGCCCACGTTCAAAGAATTCTTTCGCCCTCGGAGAGGTACAATACGAACCTCATCAATCACTTTTAAAATTTCCGGATCCAAACCAAAACGTTCGTTTCCTAAAACAAAGGCTGTGGATTCCATTTCAAAAGGTTCGTAGAGATCTGTCGCGTGAGCAGCCGTTTCAAGGGCGACGATACGATAGCCCTCTTCTTTGAGTTCTTCAAGGCACTCCAAAAGGTGTGGGGATTCCTGCCACAAAAGATGCTCTTGCGTCCCCATGGCGGTTTTTTCCACCTTCCACTGAGTGGGGTTGGGGGTGTAGCCGCAAAGATAGATTTTTTCAAGCCCTAGGCATTCGGCCGTTCTGAAGATAGAGCCGACATTGAAGGCAGAGCGAATATTATCAAGCACAAAGACCAAGGGAAGGGGTTCAGACGTCGTCGTCATTTTATCGTTTTCGATAATTAAAAAATCATCGTCTTGAAGATTCTTATGAAGAAGGCGCTCAATGGGGACGGCAAAACTGACGAAGTGTTTTAAAGTCATTTCGTGGGTCAGATGCTTTTGCAGGTCTGCCAATCGTGAGACGTCGGGATTGGGGGAGTCTTTAAGATTTGAAATCTTGTTTTTAAGATCTGCCAGGAGCGGGGCTGAAAAAGAAAAATCCCTCGAGGATTTCTCAAGCTCTAAAAAAAGCTTATGAATTTCTTCGAGGGATTTTTTATCCTGGGCAGAAAGTGCCATTATTTAACTCGCTGGCCGACTTGGGCTCCGTCGTCCGCAGAAAGAACAAAGAGATCACTGCCACCATTTCCGGCAGCTAAAACCATGCCCTCAGACATTCCAAATTTCATTTTGCGAGGTTTGAGGTTTACGCAAACCAAAATCTTTCGACCCAGCAGTTGTTCAGGTTTGTAAGCGGATTTAATGCCGGCAATGATTTGGCGAACTTGTCCATCTCCAATGTCCACTTTCAAACGAAGAAGTTTATCGGCTTCTTTGATTTCTTCCGCTTCAATGACTTGCCCAATGCGCAGATCTACTTTTTCAAAGTCGGCAAATTCAATTTCAGCCGGGCGCTCGGCGACCGCTTTGGGGGCGGGGGCGGCTGTGGTTGCTGCTTTCTTTGTGGCCTGAATCTCTTCGTTGATCTTACGACTTTCTTCCACCATCGCTTTGACTTTGTCTGGCTCAATACGAGTTGCTAAGTGCTCATAGTCGTTGATAGGGCGATTTTTAAGCACAGTGTGGATGTCGGACCACTTGTAATCTTGTTCCCCTAAAAGTTTCGCAACCTTTTCGGTATAGAACGGAAGCACGGGTTTTAGGTAGATCGCCAACAAGCGGAACATATTCAAGGTTGTTGTGATAACCTGTTTTGTTCCGGCGGGGTCTGATTCTAAAGTCTTCCACGGGGCCTTTTCATCAAAGTACTTATTGGCCTCGTCAGCCAATGAGCGAATCTCGTTGATGGCTTTCGCAAAATCGCGGGCCTCATAATGAGCGGCAATGGAATCTGCCGTTTTCTGAGCATGGGCGATCAGCTTTTCACCTTCCGCATCCGGAGTGCTCATAACGCCATCCATTTTTTTCTTCAACATCTGCCCACCACGAGATCCCAGATTGGTGATCTTTCCCACCAACTCTGAATTCACACGATTCACAAAATCCTCAAGATTCAAGTCGATATCGTCAACCGAACTGTTGAGTTTGGTAGAGTAGTAATAGCGCAGATACTCGGGGTTCAGATGATTTAAGTATGTACGAGCCGCGATAAAGGTGCCCTTGGATTTGGACATCTTTTCTCCGTTAACCATCAAGTGACCGTGGACGAACACTTGATTGGGGGAGCGGAACTCTGCCGCCTTCAAGAAGGCCGGCCAGAAGATCGTGTGGAAACGAGCAATGTCTTTTCCGATAAAGTGATAGATTTCCCTCTGAGGGTCTTGCCAGATATCATTCAATGAAAGTTTTTGCGACCGAGCCCACTGTTCGGTGGTCGACATGTATCCCATGGGGGCATCCACCCACACATAGAAAAACTTTTTATTGTTGGTTCCCGGGATGGCGAATCCAAAGTAAGGTTCATCGCGGGAAATATCCAGATCATGAAGGTCCTCATTAAACCACTCCAGCATTTTTTTGGAGATTTCCGGAGAACAGTGTTCAGGGATCCAGGTTTCGAGATACTTTTTAAAGTCATTGAGCTTAAAGAAGATACTTTCACTGTCTTTAAGAACAGGAGCATTGCCACACATGGAGCAATGCACATCCTTCATGTCGCTCGGAGAATAAGTGGAACCACACACATCGCAGGAGTCACCGTATTGTTCTTTGGCTCCACACTTGGGGCAAGTCCCTTTCACGAAACGATCGGGGAGGAACATTTTATCGTGATTGCAGTAGAGCTGCTGAATAGCCTGGGTGCGCGTGTGGCCGCCTTCGACCATTTTTTTGTAGAAGTATTCGCAAAGATTTTTATTTTCTTGCGAGTTCGTCGAGCCATATAAAGAAAACTGAACCTGGAAATCCGCAAAATCTTTTGAATGATCTTCATAACTTTTTGCAATCAAGGCTTCGGGAGTAATGCCCATCTCGCGAGCTTTCACCATGATGGGAGTTCCATGGGTGTCGTCTGCGCAAATGTAGATGCACTCATGGCCTCTCATTGTTTGAAAGCGTGCCCAGAAGTCAGCTTGGAGATACTCCACCAAGTGACCTAAGTGAATGTACCCATTGGCGTAAGGAAGAGCACAAGTTATGAGGATTTTACGGTTTTGGTTCATTTATCGCCTTTCAGTTAGCGCCACTCAACGTTGCCGGATTCGAGATGATACATGGCCTTGACGATTTTTACATCCCCTGACGCCACAGCGTCACGGATGATTGCAGAGCGCTCGATCAGCTCTTTGGCGACGCCATCGACGTTGCTCCAGGATTCGTGCGCGACATTTTCCGAGGGAGTCGTGCTGGCATATTGCTGAAGACGAGGTTTAAGGTCTGCAACCAGAGCATTTAAAGCGGGGCTTCCCATGTCGGCCCCTTGAAGAGAAGACAGGGCTGCTTTAACGGCGCCACAGGATTCATGTCCCATCACCACGATCAGATTGGACCCTAGGTGAGAAACGGCATACTCGATGCTGCCAACCACA
>JAHRXB010000279.1 GCA_019104905.1 Bdellovibrio sp. | reverse complement strand
GACCTCTGACAAGCAATTTGACTTGAACGAACTAAAAGAACTTCGAGATCTCGCAGAGAAAAATGGGGTGCAGCTTGCGATATTGGATTTTTCCTGCCATTCGGGCTCTTCCCTTGCGTTAGCGACGGATAAAACGTGCGTTGTTTCAGGAGCCTCCCACAATCTGGGGTATGTTAATGCCGGCCAGTATATTGGAAAAAGTTTGAAGTCAGGAACAAATCTAGAAGAGGCGTTTCTTTCCGCCCGCATGAAGAAGGGAGCTCTTTCCCCCGGAACCCCGCAGATTTCAACGGAGGCCGGGAAGAAGGCGTATGAGCTGACGAAATTTCTTTCGGACTCAATGTTAGAAGCAACGTCGTTGACCGAGGAGCTTGACAAAAAAGGCACCTGCGAAGGATTGAGTTCTTCACCCTATAAAAAACTGATCGCTCAGTTGCGCGAAATTCAGAAGTCGCCGGACATGTACACTCAAATCAAGATCCGCTATGAAATCGAAAAGCTTTCCTTAGAGCCGGTGTTTAAGAACTTGGAAACGGCGATGAAAAACTATCAAGAAAAACGTTCTGGGGCGGAGCTGGCGTATCGGGCGACACAGCGTGAAAATCAAAAACGCTGTGTCCCTTTGGGTCGCAACCAACTTTGCGGCAACAATAGACAATGGGAATATGGCTATTCGGATCTTATGTCCCAGCAAAAAGAGGGAAAGTTGCGTGGGGATGGAGTTGCTGAATTGAATCTCTATAAAGAACAAGTCGCCAGCGCATCGTTTAAAAGATGGAAGTCTTTGAAAGCGCAATATGAAAAAAAAGTTTCGGGCATCTATTTCACGGCCAAAGAGGTGGCGAAGGCGGAAAGAGATGTTTATCAGATGTTATATGAGCACTTTTCGTCTCAAGAAAAAAAGGCAAATCCTTGCCGGAGTTTTGTATTATGAAGATGTGGAAAAACTTGTTAATGATGTGGATTTCTTTTTTCGCTCTGAGCGCTCTTGGCGAAGAGCCGTTTCGTTGTGGAGAGTACGAAATCAGCGGAGTGATTCGTAAGGTGGATGGCCAGAATGTTGTGAAGCTTTACGATGGTTCCATGAGTGAAACGACCTTGAGTCTGGCTCCCGATTTGGCCGAACTGGCCGAGATCTATTTGGGGAGTGCTGTGACCTTACGTGGGCGCTTGTCTGAACCCGTGAAGAACTATCGTGGCTCGGTGGAGTCTATGCTAAGTGCCGAAGAGGTTCGCCGCCTCACCGCCCCCGACAAACCCTACACGGCTCGTTTCATGCGAGAAGACATTAAAGAGAGAGTGCCGGACCCCCTTCATCCTGACATGGACTCGGGATTAAAGTTGATCAAGGAGCGTCCCTGCGGAGTGCGAGAGCCCACGGCAACCCCAACAAAGAAGAAGTCGGTAAAAAAGTAAGTAGCAATTGATCTTCACAATTTAATGAAATAAAAGAGCCCACATTATGAAAAAGAAAACCGGTCGAGACGCAAAAGAATTAAAAGATTTCGCTTTGGGCGAGAATCAAACTCAATACCCCGAAACTTATGCACCAGAGGTTTTGGAGGCGTTTGATAATAAGAACCCTGGAAAAATTGCGTGGACAACGTTTGTTTGTACTGAATTCACCTCGCTGTGTCCGAAGACGCGACAACCAGATTTTGCGAAAATATTTATTAATTATATCGCCGACAAAAAGATGGTCGAATCGAAGTCTTTAAAACTTTATCTTTTCAGTTTTCGCAATCACGGGGATTTTCACGAGGACTGTGTGCAAACAATTTGTGACGATCTTGTGAAACTTATGAAGCCCAAATATATCGAGGTCGTTGGGGAATTCACTCCGCGCGGAGGTATCGCCATTTATCCCTACGCAAGCTATTCATCGAAAGAAAAATTCTTTGTCGATCTTTATAAGAAGCGTCTGAGTGAGTACGCTCCAGGGAAATACTCCATGGAGCTCTCAAAGTTGTATTAGAGGCTCGTCAGGGGCTAAGCCGCCCCGTCGACGATTCCTTGCAAGGTGTGAACGAGTTGGCCGATGCTGCTGACTTGACCATTCATTTGATCTGCAGAGGCAGAGACCTCTTCAGCCACCGAGGCATTTTGCTGCGTAGACGTATCCAGTTCTGTCATGGCTTTATTGATCTGTTGAATGCCCAGAGCTTGTTCATTGCTGGCGGCGGAAATTTCGCCATTGAGAACCGCCACTTTATTAATTTCCTGAACGATCGATGACAGAACAGCTTCGCTGGAGTCGGCAACGCGAGTTCCATTTTCGACCTGCTCAACACTTTCTTTGATAAGAATACTGATGTCTTTGGCGGCCACAGCACTTCGTTGCGCGAGAGATCTTACGGCCTCTGCCACCACTGCAAATCCCTTTCCTTGTTCCCCGGCACGTGCGGCTTCCACGGAGGCATTGAGAGCTAGCAGATTGGTCTGGAAAGCGATATCATCAATGACCGTGATGATTTCCTCGATGCGACGAGAGCTGGAGGCAATTCCATTCATGGCCGTGATCAGCGTGGTAATTTCTTTTTGTCCGTTTTCAGCGACGCCACAGCCGTGAGCGGAAAGTTTTGCGGCCTCTTCAGCTCGGGCGGCATTTTGTTTCACAATACTGTTAAGCTCCTCAACAGAGGCAACGATTTCTTCCAGGGCGCTGGCTGACTCGACGGCGCTGGACGAAACCTGATGGCTGGCTTCAGTCACTTGACCACCACTCAAGGCAATCGAATCGGAAGCCTCATTCAGACTGATGATAGCTTTATGAAGGGGTTTGGTGAGGCTGTTGATAAGAACGACGGAGATCACGATCAGAGAAATCGTACCCAACATGAGAATAATCGCAGTGATCCACATTTCCCGGCTGGCGCCAGCGCGGATGCCCTCGGAGTTTTTTTCGACATCGACCAGTTCATGCAGAACGATTTCCCGAAGGCTATTTATCGAGACCGTGATGTCTTGATAAAATTGTTTCGGGTCGGTTGCAAAACTTCCGGTTTGTGATTCTGCAAATACATTTTCGTAAGCTGAGTCCACCTTCTTCCATTGATCGCCAGCCAAGAAGCTTTCGATAAGCTTTTTCCCCTCAGGAGAAATGTCAGAAATAGGTGATTGAAGATTTGTATAAATCCGACTTTGGAGATCCTGAAGAAGTGAAATTTGTTTCATGGTCAGAGGCTTCTTGGCGCCCAGAATGTTGGCCATATTGGCTCTCATGCGGCCCGTATACTCTTTGGCAAGCTCCAACATATTGATGCCGAGCATGTGCATTTCAATACCATCCAGAATAGAACTCTTAGAGATTTTCACCTGAGACTCAATGAGAAGCACAACCGCCTCAGTGTATTTTGCGATCACTGTCGGAGTGGCTTCTTTATCATCGGCCATCTTTCGCGCCGAGGTCAGGAGATCTTTGAGAGCCTTAACGTCGGAAAGGTCTTGGTAGCCGTGCTTTTGTTGAGAGTCAGAAAAATCTGAAAAACTTTTGTCGACAAGAACGCGATGGTCGTTAAGGTCCGCCTCAGAACTCCCGCCACCCAGAAAAAGAGCTGTCTTACCACGCTCAACTTGCATCTCATGAATAAGCTGTGAGGTAATTTTGAAAAAGGCACTTCTCATGACGATATCTTTGGCGTCTTGGGAGCGCCTGATATTTCCATACAAATGAATGCCCCCATAAACCAAAGCCAGTATCAGTGACATTGATACTAGGCCAGCAATCTTAACGCGCAAACTCAAACCCATGTAAATCCTCCGGGTGGTGAAATTGTAAAAATAGTTCGGATTATTTATGAACAAATAAAGGGTCCAATGTTTATTTTTATGAGAATCTATTCATTTTTTATGTATTTGGGCTGGTTCAAAACATAAGTATACATTGGCTCCAATATTACTGCTGGGCTTGTATCTAGAGGTTATCCACCGTTGGATGAATTTCCCGAAAATTTCTCAATATGAACTGCAAATTTTCCGAATATAGCCTCATGAAAAAGCTATTCAAATTCTTCAAAGGTTTACGTGGTCGTTTTCTAGGAATTTCTGTTTTGCCGGCAGTGGGGTTTGTGACCCTCTGTCTGATTGCCGTATTTACGACGGGAAAACTTTCAACCATCCTGGATGATGCTTATGATGATTTGATTCCCGCTGTGGATCTGTTCAACAAGATGTCTACAGCGAAGGCCTCTTATGGCTACTATATGTATGGAGCTCTTGCGAATAACAACAACGAGCTTCTAAAAAACTATTACACGGGCCAAGCTCAGGTGATCTTAGATCAAATGCACGACTACATTCAGCAGTTGGATGCCAAGCCTAAAGATCCAGAAGAGTTGCGCATCTATCAGAACATGGAAAAAATCATTCCGGGCTTTTTTGAAGTCTCAGATAAAATGCTTCAAGAACTTCAGAAGCACACTCCCGAAGGGGATCAGTTCGTCAGGGACGCCTTGAAGTTGGATGGAGCATGGTTCATTAGCTCCGCCTACGTGGATGCGGTCTTGATGGAAGAGATTGATCTGCACTTTAATCAAACGGAAGACAATAAAGTAGAAAAAGAGATTCTTCAGAAAAATTCAAAAACCGGCTTGATTGGCGTAAGTATTTTTGTCGGCCTTCTGATTTTCGGTTTGCTCTCGTGGTTGTCGGCCCTCACTGGCCGTCGCATCGAGATGCTGACGCAAGAGTTGAAACAATCCATCGAAAATGTGAATCAATCCGTCGATGTGGTTACAAGTTCTGTTTCCGTGCTTTCAACATCGGCCACGCAGTCGGCGGACTCTGTAGACAAAACGGCTCATGCAGTCCGTGAGATTCGTGACAAGGTCGAGAGATCTGCGGATCATGCCTCCATTGCGGCGGGGTTGTCTGAAAAGTCAGAGGAAGCGGCAACGTTGGGTGAAAAAGAACTTCAAGAGCTGATGCATTCTATGAAGGCGATCTCGGATTCAGCGAAGAAGATTGATAATTTTGTCAGCATCATTAACGACATTTCATTCCAGACAAATCTTCTGGCTTTGAATGCGGCGGTGGAAGCGGCTCGGGCGGGAGAGGCCGGAAAAGGTTTTGCCGTGGTGGCGGATGCCGTTCGCCAGCTTTCGACAAAATCTTCGTTGGCAGCTCAAGACATCGCAAGCCAAATTGAAGACGTTACGGGAAAGATTGCCCATGGATTGTCCGTCGCAAATAAATCGGCAACGGTTTTTAGTGATATCGTGAGCTCGGTGAAGAAAGTGTCAAACCTCAATAAAGAAATTGCGGTGGCGACTCACGAAGAAAAAAGCAGTCTGGTTATGATTGATGAGAACTTGGGTGAAATCGACTCGGCGGTTCAGGCCAATGCACAGAACTCGACGATGATTTCACACAACAGTATGGATATCGCAAAACAGACCAACAAGATTTCGTCCTTGGTCATCGAACTAAATACATTCGTCCAAGGTCACGACGACGAAGAAGCGGCCTGATTGAGGCCGCTTGATTTCTTATAAGCTTTCAAGGTTCTGAGCACATTGAGCTAAAAGACTTGCAAGCTGAGCCACTTCTTTGGAAGTCAGGTCAACAACCATCTGGTTTTGAATTGCGAAGACTTTGGCGTCACAGGACTCTAAAGTCTTCTGTCCCTTCCTTGTTAAAACGACATCAATGACATTTCGATTGTTACTATTTTTCGAACGCTCGATAAATTTCAAAGTTTCAAGATCTTGAATAATTCGAATCATTGTCGGTGCGGTTACAAAGCAGCGGCGGGCAAGTTCGGCATTGGATAGCCCCGCGGACCGGCGCAGATGTGCCAAAACCGCATATTGGGCTGTAGAAAGTCCATTCTCTTTCAAGGCTTTATCCATTTGATTGCGGAATGCCTGCTGGACTCTTTTGATTAGAAAGCCCACCTGGCCCATTAAATCATCGTTAAAACTCTGCTTTTTCAATTTTTCCTCACCGGGAGTTCCGAAATATATTAGTTTGCTAATAATAATTAGCATGCTAATATTAACGGATAGGAATGGCAAATTCAATTTTTAAAAGGAGGCTGAAGATGCAAACCAATCTTGATTTTGTGTCGATTCAAGTTTTGGACATGAAAAAATCGGAAGTGTTTTATTCCGAAGTTATTGGGTTCAAGAAGGGGGTTACTCCGAATTCACACGCGGTAGTCTTTGAAACGGGTTCAGGATCCATTTTTGCGATCAGGACGCCTCTTGTGGACTTAGAAAAAATTGAAAACCGAGGTGTTGGCATCTCTCTTTGGTTCAGAGTTCCTGATGCCGACGTGTTATACGAGAAGCTGCTTAAAAACGAAGGTCCCATTGTGCAGCCGATCAATGATGGCCCCTTCGGCAGGGTCTTTACGTTTAAAGATCCCAATGGCTATGCAATAACAATTCACGGAGAAAAATAATTTGAGTTGATCAAAGCTCGATCAAGACGACGAAGACGCGGCCTGATTAGAAGGTCGCGTAGGCGTTCAGATTGTAGCTCAGGGTTTCATAAGAAAAAACTCTTGAGCTTTTGCTGAAGACGGAACCATCGCTAGTGTCGAGGTTGGTTTCGCTGATAAGTGCGGGATTAAAAAGGAAAGGCCCTGTCCCAATATACATTCCAATTTCATGAGCGCCGACATTGGCCATGTCCGGTGTCCAATTCCCTCTCTGTGCCTGACTGTATTTCTGGTTCAGAGCGCACGCGTAGTAGGCAGAGACATTGTCATTGAAGTAATAAGACAGATAAGGAGCAAACTTTATCTGATAGTATTCCGCATCAGCCCCGACGGCTTTGTTGGGATTGTCGGCACTGTTTAGCTGAATTCGTGGGGACAGCCACGTCGCTAAAGACCATTTGGGATTCATCATCCACTCTGCATAGTAGTCCGCACGAAGGCGACCCAGTTCTTTATTTTGTTGAGCCACACGATCCACAGGGATGTAGTATCGCAACTCAAAGATGATGGGTTTTGAACCCCAAAGACTCCACTCAGGCTTTGCGGCTATACGAAGCAGAGTTTCGGCGACGGCGAAGTCATTTGTATTAAGAACTTTGTCACGGCCAGTAAGCTTTTCTTTATTTGTTGCATACTGAAAATGCTGGCGCAGTTCGATCGCCCATTTGGGATTCACATTGTAAACGGCACCGATCCAATTCGATGAGATAACAGGAGCCTGTGCCCCCAGGGTGCGCTGTTCAATCTCATAGGTATAGTTTTCTGAACCAAGGGACAACTTCCAGGGGGATTGTATTTCTGAGGCCGAGATGCTGGAGGACGCCACCGCTTGTTCCGGAGTCTGCACGGCCACTGTCTGTGGCAAGGTCGTCGTGCTTTGTTGGGCGAGGCCCGTTGAGCAAACAAATGAGGAAATCAATAACCCTTTGCGCAGCATAAGTGCCTCCCTATGAGTCTTTCAGGGTGACAACTTGATCCGGGGCCGGTCAAACAAAAAACTGAATACTTGAGCAGATATTGGGAGTTAAATGGCGGAGAGGGAGGGATTCGAACCCTCGGTACACTTTTGGTGTACGAGCATTTAGCAAACGCTTGGTTTCAGCCACTCACCCACCTCTCCGCGGTCGGTTTTCTCGACTGAGGATCCAAATTGCCATAGCCAGGCCCTTTAATCAAGGTATTGCCCTGCCTCTTTTTGTAATTTTATCAAGAATGCTTGAT
>JAHRXB010000245.1 GCA_019104905.1 Bdellovibrio sp. | reverse complement strand
CCGCCAAAATCAGAATATTTAGCTTCACTTAAATCCCCCCGGATTTAACATCACAACCCCTGTGATGCGTTGAGCTAATAAACCCAATTTGGAACAACTTTACAAGATGATAATGTTTATGGATGCCATAAGGGACCATGTGGTCCCCAGGCAGATGAAAAACTTACAGATGTTTAAAGCTCTCTGTAGCTTCTATTAGAGCTGAGCGAGTTCCGGGTTCCGCTGCTGCATGTCCGGCATCGGCGACAAATGTAAATTTTGCCTCCGGCCAAGCCTTATGAAGCTCCCAAGCCGAACGCGCCGGACAGACCACATCATAGCGGCCTTGAACGATAGCGCCGGGGATGTGGCGGATTTTCTCGACATTCTCAAGAAGCCAGTTGTTGGTTTTAAAGAATGCATTGTGTGTGAAGTAATGACACTCAATACGCGCAAAACTTAATGCGTACTCAGGATCATCAAACTCTTCAATGGCGCTTTGATCCACGATCAAACGAGACGTTGCCGCTTCCCACTTGCTCCAAGCTTTCGCCGCTTCCAAGCGAACGTCAGCGTTTTCATGAGTGAGTCGTTTATAATAGGCCGCCACCATATCATGACGTTCATTTTCAGGAATAGGTTTTAGATACTCATCCCAAACGTCTGGAAAAATTTGCGAAGCACCTTCTTGGTAAAACCATTTGATTTCAGAGGGGCGACACAAGAAGATTCCGCGTAAAACAAGCGCTTTGACTCGTTCGGGGTGAGTGATGGCATAAGCCAAAGCTAAGGTGGATCCCCAGCTTCCTCCGAAGACGACCCACTTGTCGATCTTCAGCATCTCGCGAAGGGTCTCAGTGTCTTTCACTAAATCCCATGTGGTATTTTCGCGAAGTTCCGCACAAGGAGTCGACTTCCCAGAACCGCGTTGATCAAAAAGAATAATACGGTAAGTTTTGGGATCAAAAAAACGACGGTGATCGGGATGAATTCCGCCGCCGGGTCCCCCGTGCAAAAACACCACAGGCTTGCCTTGGGGGTTTCCACACTCTTCCCAATAAAGAGTATGAAGATCTGACACCTTCAACATTCCTTTATTAAAAGGCTCAACTTCTGGAAAAAATTCTTTCATAAAAAACCTACCGTGAGTGTTTATTTAAAATGTTTTTTAAAACCCTGCCAACAGTCCTGGTAGTCTTCTTGGATGAAGCCTTTGCCAAGAGCAAAGTCAGTGACCATGTAAGGAGTGCGAGACTCAAACATGAAGGCCATGGTGTTTTGAATTTTGTGTGGTTTTAAATCATCATGACTGGCTTTTTCAAAGGTCTCGCTGTCGGGACCGTGGGCCGAGAAGATGTTGTGAAGACTTCCTCCACCGGGAACAAAACCGCCGGCAGTCTTAGCGTCGTACTCTCCATAAATCAGTCCCATGTATTCACTCATGAAGTTGCGATGAAAATAGGGAGGACGGAACGTATTTTCTGCCACCATCCAACGAGGTGGGAAAATAGCAAAGTCGACATTGGCAATTCCCGGAGTGTCGCTGCCAGAGGTCAGAACTGTGAAGATCGAAGGATCTGGATGATCATAGCTGACGGTGTTGATGGTGTTGAACTTGCGAAGGTCGTATTTGAAGGGAACATAAGTTCCATGCCAAGCCACGACATCCAGAGGAGAGTTCGCCATCTCCGCACTCCAAAGTTCGCCGTTGAATTTTCCGATCAACTCATAAGAACCTTCTTTGTCTTCGAAGGCGGCCACCGGAGACAAGAAGTGGCGACGGTGAGCCAGGCCATTGGCACCGATCGGGCCTAACTCTGGTAAACGGAAGGGGCTGCCGAAGTTTTCTCCGACATAACCTGAGCAAGGACCTGAGGTCAGAGGGTTTACTTGAAACTTCATTCCGCGGGGAACGACAACGATTTCGCCAGGCTCGACTTCAAGAACTCCCAGTTCGGTTTTAATTTGCAAAGATCCTTTTTGTGGGATCATCAGGAAATCACCATCCGCGTTCATGATGAACTTGTTGCCCATTCCTTGATTGAAGGAATAAAGATGCACATGCAGTCCGCGTTGCTCTTGACTGGGGCCGGTGCCGCAGACAGTGCGAAGACCTTCGAGGAAGTGGCCGGTCATATCAGGGAGAGAATTCCAACGCATTTGATTGGGATTAAAATGCTGTGGTTTATAGAAAGTTTTTTGGGTCAGCTCTTTAAGAGGCTTAAAGGCCTTGTGCACAACTGAAGGACGAATGCGATACAACCAGGTAAAAAGATTAACGTGACGAGGCGCTGTGAAGGCCGTGCCGCTGAGTTGTTCCGCATAAAGCCCCAGAGGAGCAATTTGGGGAGAGTTTTGATCTGCGGGAAGCGCGCCAGGGCGAGCTTCAGACGAAAAATGATTTCCTAAGCCTGATAGATATTGTGTTTTCATGTCCTCCAGCTAATCAGCTAGAGGCTTTGAAAGTCAACCCGAAGTATAAAAGTCCTCTCTGAAACGGTTCTTGTCTGCGTCAGGGAGGAAGCTGTTTTCGAAGGCCACCTGATTGCAGCGCTGGAAGTCGGCAAAGCCAAAACCATGCACGCGATGAAGGACTTCGTAGTCATCGCTCAGTGTCGTTGCAAAGATGCCAGGATCGTCAGAGTTAATTGTGACTAAAACACCGGCATTGATGAGTTGTCGAATGGGATGTTCTTCGTAAGTTTTAAAACTTTGCGTCAGGTAATTGCTGATCGGGCAGACCTCGAGGGGGATTTTGTGGTCGCGCACGAAATGAAGGATGGGGGTGTTGCGCACGATTTGAATTCCGTGGCCGATGCGTTCAGCGCCTAAAATTTCAATACTATCCTTCACCCATTGAGCGGATTCCGGTTGGGGAATTTCTCCAGAGTGGACCGTGATGTGGAGCCCCGCTTTTTTTGCTTTTTGAAAAAGAGGTGCGAACACTTTAGGATCAAAACCGACTTCGTTGTCAGCAAGATCCAAAGCGATGAAGCTGCCTTTATGGTCAATGGCAAAATCAACGACATGCTCGGCGATGGCATAAGACTTTGTTCTTTGCACAATACAAATAAGTCCGACGGCCATGGGATATCTTTTTTTGGCCATCTCAATCCCTTTGTAAAGAGAGTTGTGAATTTTTTCGAAAGTGAGGTTGGGATGTCCCTCTGAGATAAAAGTGGGGGCGTAACGAAGTTCCAAAAGACGGATGCCATCATTGTATGCGTCCTCACAGGCTTCAAAGGCGACGCGGGTTAAAATCTCTTCACTGGCTAAGACTTTTTGGGCATTGAGGAACTTGTTCAAAACAGATCCCAGATCATTCATGGGTTCAGTAATCAAGAACTGATGTTTTTGTTCACTGGAGGTGGCGGCCAAGGGGATCCCGACCTGAGGGGCAAGTTCAGTGAGGGTGCTCCAACGCACTGAGCAGTCCAGATGTCGATGCAATTCGACCTTCAAAATGTCACGAATGTTATGTGAATAGAGATTTTCCATTTAACGCTCCCGGTAAGCTTTCCAGTTCGCTTTACCCCTTTGCTCTTCCAGAGTAAAACTTATCCTATGACAGAACCCATTCAAATCACAACAAAACTCGCTGGCAATCCTTCTCAGGAGCCTCAATTTAAAACCTTCGTCAAAAGTAAAGAGGGTCGACAGATTCCCGTCGCAGATCCTAAAGCCACGCGTGCTTTGGTTTCTTTGATGGATATGAACGCCGTTCTTGGCGGAGCTGCGTCTCACTATGGTGGCCCTGCGGCTTTGGCTGAATTAATGTCAGCTCTTCATGGTCATGTCTTTGATGTGGCGGCTCAAGAAAAGAAGCAGTGGCATGATCTCTTTCACATCATCAACGATGCGGGCCACTGTGAAAATGGTTTGTATGCTTTGAAGGCCAACTATCAGATGGCGGGTCTCACGATCGAAAGTCTGAAGAAATTCCGTTCGATTGAATCCGGCCTGACTGGACATGGTGAAGTTCACTGTTTCCCAGCGGGAGTGTTTATTTCCAATGGTCCTTTGGGTTCCGCGTTTCCGCAAACTCAAGGCGTGGCGATGGGAGAAGCTCTTTCGGGTCGTCAGCGTGTGACGATCACGACGATTTCGGATGGAGCGTGTATGGAAGGCGAGGCGAAAGAGGCTTTCGCGGCCATTCCGGGATTGGCGCAAAAAGGGATGATGGGTCCTTACGTGTTGTTGATCAGCGATAACAACACCAAACTTTCAGGACGAATTGATCAAGAGTCTTTCTCTATGACTCCGACTTTCAATTCTTTGAAAGATTTAGGTTGGAATGTCATTTCATTGCCTGAAGGAAACAATTTGCAGAAGTGTTACGATGCGATTGTCACAGCCATTGAACAAGCCAAAGCCAATCCGAAAGTGCCAGTGGCTATTCATGCAAAAACAATCAAGGGGATCGGCACCAAGAAAACAGCCGAGTCCGCTTCCGGTGGACACGGGTTCCCGTTGAAAAGCCCTTCTGAGTTGCCGGCATTTTTAGGTGAGATTTACGGAGGAGAAACTCTTCCGGCGGTCTATGGTGCGTGGATCGAAGAATTGGTGAAGTGGGAAGCAGAACTTAAAGCAAAAGCAGTGAAGGACACCGGCGAAAAAATTCAGACAGGTGTTTCTGCAGCAATGGTGCGTGCGCGAAAAGCGGGACTTCCTGTTTTGAGTGTCACCTCCGATCTTCCGGGGTCGACTGGGGTTGCGGGATTCCGTAAAGAGTTTCCGCAAGATTCGTTTGATGTGGGTATTGCTGAAAGTAACATGGTATCTGCGGCGGCCGGCCTCTCAAAATTAGGATACATTCCGGTTGTGGATACTTTCGCGCAGTTTGGTGTTACCAAAGGAGCTTTGCCTTTGACGATGGGGGCGCTTTCTGAAGCTCCAGTGATCGCCATCTTCTCGCACACGGGATTTCAGGACGCTGCGGACGGAGCTTCTCATCAGGCATTAAGTTATATGGCTATGGTTTCCTCCATTCCTCATGTCGATGTTTACTCTTTGTCTTGCAGTGAAGAGGCGGATGCTTTGGTGTTTGCGGCGATTGAGAACTTTGCCAAAGACCGCAAAGCAGGGAAGGTGCCGAACTCTTCGATCTTCTTCCTGGGACGTGAGAACTTCCCTAAGACCTATGTAAATGGGGCTTCTTACGATCTTAAGAAGGCGCAGATTCTGGCGGACACAACATCTGGAAAGTCCAAAGCTGTGACCTTGGCAACCACGGGATCATTGGTTCCGCAGGCGTTGCTGGCCGCAAAAGAGCTGGAAGCCCAAGGAGTCGGTGCGATTGTTGTCAATTGCGCTTGTGTGAATCATGTGGACACGGCGACCTTGAAAGCGGTTCTTGAAAAAACTCAAGGACGGTTGGTGACTGTCGAAGACCATCAGATTCTTGGCGGTTTCGGTCAGATGCTGACTCATGCTCTTTTGCAGTCGCAGGTGTCTTTCAAAGTAAAAAGCTTAGGGGTCCATGGTGAATTCGGGCAAAGTGCATATACCGCGCAAGACCTCTATCGCAAACATGAAATTGACGCCTTGGCCATTGTCAAAAATGCCACCTTGTTTTTCCACAATTAGTAAATAGTTGAGGAGTAGGCTAAAAAGAGGGAGTTATTAAACGGGAGGGAACACTGGGACATCGTAGAGCGACGAAGATTTTTCTGATAGTGGCGCTGATGTTTCCAGGGGGACTCTCCTGGGCCAAAGAGGTTCTCTCGTTCGAGGATTGTGTAAGGCTTTTGCGTCAGAATAACGCAGAACTGTTATCCGCCGAAGAAAACTATAAATCACTTCAAAGTCAGGTCAGGAGTTATTACAGCTCTTACCTTCCTCAAATCTCGGCAAATCTTGGTTATCAAAAAGGTGAAACGACAGCGACTGATACCGAAGGGTACACGGCTTCTTTGAGTGCGACTCAAAATATTTTTAATGGTTTTGCTGATAGTGCGAAGATTTCAGAAGCTGAGGGGAAGTTGAAGGTGGCGGAAGCCAATCTTAAAACTGTCAAAGCCAAGTTGAGCTACGATTTGAAATCCGCATTTGTGGGTACGCTCTATGCTCAAGACTCCATAAAACTTTCCAAAAGTATCCTCCAGCGAAGAACTGAGAATCTGAATATGGTGGAGCTGCGTTTTCAGAGCGGTCGAGAGAATAAAGGCTCCTTGTTGCTGTCTCGCGCGAACTTAAAGCAGGCGCAGTTGGACTCGCTTAAGGCTGAACATGCTCTTGATAACTCCCGCAGCGCCCTCATTCGTGTTTTGGGACTCAATCCCGAAGATCAGATTGAGGTGAGTGGTTCCTTCCCGCAGAGTCTTCCTCCGAAGGAGCTTCCTTCATTCGTTGATCTGGTTGAGAAGACTCCTGAGAGGCTTCAGGCGCAAGGGCAAATCCAGACCGCAGCGGGAGTGTTGCAGGAATCGACCTCGGGCTTTTTGCCGACCCTCAATGTGTCGGGTGCCATTGGCAAAAGGGGAGTTGATTTTTTTCCTGAAGAGGATACGTGGAATGTCGGTGCCAGTTTAAGCTGGTCGTTATTTTCAGGAGGCAGGGACTACTTTTCTCGCAAAAGTGCGTTTTCGCAGAAACTTGTTGCCGAAAATAATTGGCGCAACTTGAGACTCGACATGATTGCGCAATTGAAACTGAGTTATCTTGGATTTGTAGAAGCTGTGGAAGAGTTAAAGGTCAGCGATTCTTTCGTTGAGGCCGGCACTGTGCGTGCCGAGATCGGGCGAAGTAAGTATAACAACGGTCTTTTGACATTCGATGATTGGGACCGAATAGAAAACGATCTTATTACTTATCAGAAGAATCAGATTTTGAAAAAAAGAGATCGGGCTGTCGCGGAGGCGGGTTGGGAGAAGACCCAAGGGACGGGAGTATTAGAATGAAAAAGAACTTTTTAAAAAAGAGTTCCTTGCTTGTGACTCTGGGACTTTTGCTGGTCTTTGGGGGTGTTTATTGGTGGTGGCAACAACGAAACACCAAGGTTGAGGCCTATCGCGAGGTTCCGGTTGTGATTGGGGACTTGGATGTGAGCATTCAGGCCACCGGAACTGTGCAGCCCAAAAACAGATTGGAAATCAAAGCGCCGGTCGCCGGCCGAATTGAACAGATTTTGGTGGAAGAGGGGCAGAAGATCACCAAAGGGCAGATCCTGGCATGGATGAGTTCTACTGAAAGAGCCGCGATGTTGGATGCCGCCCGCTCCCAGGGACCGGAAGAGTATAAAAAGTGGTCGGAGCTTTACCTGGCAACGCCGGTCATGGCCCCTATTTCCGGAACATTGATCCTTAGAAATGTCGAACCGGGCCAGACCTTCACGACAGCGGATGCGATCTTCGTGCTTTCAGACCGCTTGACCGTGAAAGCTCAGGTTGATGAAACCGACATCGCTCAGATTAAGCTCAAACAAGATGCTCAGATTATTTTGGATGCTTATCCCGAGAAGATGATTCCTGCCATTGTCGATCAGATCGCCTTCGACGCGACGACGGTCAGTAACGTAACAACTTATATTGTTGATGTTGTTCCCAAACAAACTCCGGAGTTTTTCAGAAGCGGAATGACTGCAAATGTCACCTTCTATGTTGCCTCGAAAAAAGGGGTCTTGCTTGTTCCCAGTGAGGCCCTCAAGGTGAGTGAAGGTAAAACAATGGTTTTGCTAAAAGCCTCTGAAGGACAAAAAGGGGGCTTGCGGAACATTCGTGTGGGAAGTTCGGATGGTCACAGAACAGAGGTTCTTGAAGGGCTCCAAGAGGGAGATGTGGTTTTAAGCACCGAATTTAAAGGTGTCGAAAAATCATCAGAAACCCGCAATCCTTTTGCCCCCACCATGCCGTCTCGCCGAGGCACACGCCGATGATTGAAATCAAGAACATCCGAAAATCTTACCAGATGGGCGAGACAACGGTTCATGTTCTCAACGGTATCAGCTTGCAGATTGAGCGTGGTGATTTTGTCGCCATCATGGGACCTTCTGGTTCAGGAAAGTCCACCTTGATGCATATTTTGGGACTTTTGGATATTCCCACGGAAGGGTCCTATCTTTTAAACGGTCGCGAGGTTTCGACGTTAAGTGAAGATGAACTGGCGGTGATTCGTCGTGAAGAAATCGGCTTTATCTTTCAGCAGTTCAATTTGCTTTCCCGCATTGAGGCCTGGAAAAATGTTTCCTTACCACTCTTGTACAGCGCTGATGGATACAATCTTGAACGGGGGCGGGAACTTCTGACACAAGTGGGACTTGCCGATCGTATTGATCATAAGTCCAATGAGTTATCCGGGGGACAGCAGCAACGGGTCGCCATCGCCCGATCTTTGGTGAACAATCCGGCCATTATTTTTGCTGATGAACCTACCGGAAATTTAGATTCTAAAAGCGAAAAAGAAATTATTGAGATTCTGCATCGGCTCAACGATCAGGGAATCACGGTCATCATTGTCACCCATGAAGACTCCATTGCCCAGCAGGCGAAAAGACTGATCCGTCTTCGCGACGGGGTTGTGCAGTCCGACGAACGACAGAGGCCGTTGGAACAAACGAATATTCCGCTTGGACCTGGCAAGCCGGCAAGACCTCCCAAGTTGCCGTGGAAAGAAATTATTGAGCACCTTCATCAGGGTTTTCAGACTTTAGCTGCCAATAAGATTCGTTCCAGCCTTTCGATGTTAGGAATTTTGATTGGTGTCGCAGCCGTGGTCGGCATGTTGGCCCTTGGTGCCGGCGCACAAAAATCTATCGAAAAGCAACTGTCTTCACTGGGATCGAATCTTCTTGTTCTGCGGGCCGGAAATGTTCGAGTGGGCGGAGTCGTGACTCAGGAAAGCTCCCGCATTCGTCTTTCCATGGAAGACGTCATGGCGGTTAAAAACCAAGTTGTCGGGATTCGCGATGTTTCACCTTCATCGACGGGACGGGCCCAAGTGACTTACTTGGATAAGAACTGGAACACGACGATCCTGGGGGTGACACCTTCCTTTGCCAAAATTCGAGCCAGCGAGCCGATCTATGGACGTTTCTTTTCTGATGATGAAAATCGTAAACGAGCCTTGGTGGCGGTTGTCGGTATAACAGTCGTGCGGGAACTCTTTGGCAATAAGTCGCCGATTGGAGAAATGATCAAAATCAACAAAGTCAATTTTCGGGTGGTTGGTGTTCTGCCAGAGAAGGGCACGGCCGGTCCTCAGGATCAGGATGACCGGATTGTCGTTCCTGTATCGACCGCCATGTATCGTCTTTTTGGTAGAAACTACGTTGACTCGGTGGACGTTGAGGTTGCCCGGGCCGAGGATATTCCCGCGGTTCAGGATTCCATTCTTGAGGTGATGAACGGAAGATACCGAGTGCCGTTGTCGGCCCAAGGCGACGCGTTTCAAATATTCAATATGGCGGATATTCAAAAGGCGGTTGATGCCAGCAGCAAGACAATGGCGCTGTTATTGTCATCTATTGCGGCGATTTCTTTGGTCGTCGGTGGCATTGGTATCATGAATATCATGCTGGTCTCGGTCACAGAGAGAACCAAGGAGATTGGTCTGCGTAAAGCCGTAGGGGCTCGTCGCCGCGATATTCTCATGCAGTTTTTAGCGGAATCCATTGTGGTCAGTGTGTGCGGCGGAGTTTTGGGGATTTTGTTCGGCGTTGGGTTTTCTGTTCTGATGGCGAAGCTTCTGGGGTGGACCGTGGTCATCTCCTCAGCATCTGTTTTGATTTCCTTTGGATTCTCCGCTTTGGTGGGGATCGTTTTTGGCAGTTATCCCGCGCAGAAGGCCTCCAAACTTCATCCGATTGAAGCTCTCAGGTACGAGTAGATAAAAGCAAAAAGCCCGTGGCAGAAGCCACAGGCCTTTTAGGATTATCGAATTTTAAATCGACTTAAGCCGCTTTGGCTTCCTCGTGATGAGAGAAGTGAGCCATTTGACCCATCTGATCCGCAGAGAAAGCAGAGACGATGTCAACAAGGATAACCACTTTGTTATCAACTTTACCCATACCACGAACGAAAGACATGGCGTTTTCGTTACCCAATACAGGGGAAGGTTCGATTTGTGCTTCTTGAAGATCTACCACTTCTTTCACTGAGTCTACGATCATGCCCACCTGACCGATTTCAGTGTCGATCACGATAATGCACGTGTCACGTGTTGTATCCTGAGGCTGCATTCCAAACTTAATACGTAGATTTACTACAGGAATGATTTTACCGCGAAGGTTCATCACGCCTTTTACATAATCTGGTGTGCGGGGCACAGGAGTGATTTCACCGAATTGATTGATTTCGCGGACAGTCTCGATGGCGACGCCGTATTGTTCAGCCATGAGTTGAAACGTGAGATACTGACCTGGTTTTGCTTTCATTAGATCGCTCATTTTAATTCGCCTTTCGCAGTCTTGTAATCACTAACAAGGGACTTTTCGAGAAAAACGGTTCAGGACTTAAGGAAATTCTCGACCCCATCAAAAAAATAGTTTTCTCACATATCCGCTGTTCTGGATTGAGACAATGGTCCTGTCTTATTTTAACTAACTCAAACCCGGACGGAATTTGATCTCATTCTGGACCATTGACGGAAATAGAATTGTGCAGGGGTCTCCGATAATTTCATGTGATTTTCGGAAGATAATGGACATGGAGCACACATGAGTGACGACAATTCGTTTTTTGAGGAACTGCAGACGGACTTTTTGAATGAGTCTGCGTTTATGTTGGAACAGTACGAAGAGTACATGATGAAGCTGGAGAACAGCGAGGATCCCGCAAAGGATCTGACGGATATTTTCCGAGTGGCTCACTCAGTAAAAGGGGGCGCGGCGGCGGTAGGTCTGACAGATCTTTCTAAATTCGCCCACGTAATGGAAGACCTTTTGGATCTTTTGCGTTCTCAGCCCTCTTTGGTGAATTCAAATGTCATTTCTCTATTGCTCCAATCAGGTGATGAACTTAAAAATCGAGTGACCTTTTTACAGCAAGGGAACAAGGGCGGTTGGGATACGACGGCTCTGAAGACGCAGTTAATTCAAATCACAGAGGAGCTTTCAGGTAAGCGCTCTAAGCACAGTCAGGCGGACGCCCCAGCACCCGTTGCGGTGGAGGAAGTTAAAGAGCAAGCCCCTGATGATTTCTTTGCGCAGACGGCGCCGGTGGCCGAAACGGCCCCTGCGGACGATAATACAAATCATGAACTTCTTGCAGAGCTTTTAGCGCAACTGTCTCCAGAAGATCAGGCCGAGTTCTTTGCGAAAGAGGCCGAATCTAAGAAAGTTGAAGAAGTGGCGGCGGCTCCTGTCATGGCGCCAGTAGATGTTCCGCCTGCTCCGGCAGCTGTGGAAAAGCCAGCTCCAACTTTAAAAGTGGTTCCATCGGCCCCTCAGGCACAAGCCTCGGGTGGTGGTGCAGGTTCAAATAATTCAAGTGGTAATAAGACCAATGCGGCGAAAGCGGCCAACAGCACTATTAAAGTGGATACAGGCCGTGTTGATTCCGTTTTGGATGCGGTGGGAGAACTGGTCGTTCTAAAAAATCAGCTTGTGCATGATGAAACGGTCCGAAGTGGTGTGAATCTTCGTTTGGAAGCGATCGTGGATCAGTTGGATAAAGCGGTTCGTGAGCTGTATGAAAAAACACTGAGTATTCGCATGACGCCTCTGAAATCTATGTTCATCAAGATTCAGCGTATCGTTCGCGATGTGTCTATCAGTCTGGATAAACCTGTGGATTTGCAGTTGATCGGTGAAGAAACCGAAGTTGAAAGAACAGTCTTTGAGCTTTTGGGTGATCCCCTCGTGCACTTGGTTCGTAACTCGATGGACCACGGTGTAGAGAAAAAGGAAGTTCGTTTGCAAAGAGGCAAACCCGCGACTGCGAAAGTTACTGTGTCAGCAAAACAATCGGGCGGAAACGTAACGATCGACATCACCGATGACGGTGGTGGTATCAATCGTGAAAAGGTTTTGAATAAAGCGATCGAAAGAGGCTTTGTTCCGGCGGGCGTGGACCCTGCGACGATTCCTGATGAACAGGTCTTCCAATATATCTTCCAACCTGGATTTTCAACGGCCGACAAGATCTCAGATCTTTCGGGTCGTGGTGTGGGTTTGGATGTGGTGAAGTCCAACTTGGATAAGATCAATGGAAAAATTAATATTTACTCTAAGGCGGGACAAGGTTCGACCTTCCGTCTGACGATCCCTCTGAGTACGGCCATCACCGATGGTATTATTGTCGCTTTGGATGGCGCTCGTTATATTCTTCCTATTCATTCGATTCGAGAAATCGTGCGGGTTCTTCCGAAGGACTACACGAATGTTTCTGGAGCGGGAAAAGTGGCAAGTATCCGCGGGCATCTATTGCCGGTTATTGATGTGTCCAAGACCTTGGGATCTATCAATTGGACTTTGAACAAACGTGACGAACAACTGACCCAAAGAAGAGACAAATCACTGAGTGCTCG
>JAHRXB010000289.1 GCA_019104905.1 Bdellovibrio sp. | reverse complement strand
AGACCTCCTCTAAGGAGGTCTGTGCTCGCGAACTTGCTCAGCTAAATGCCATAGCGAGTTCTGATACGGGCAATATCCTCCACATGGGCCCGAACCTTGAGAGTCACGCCGCGATTGTCATAGGACTCTCCCAGCACACGAATCTTCCCACGAATTTCCCCGATCGCCCCTTGGACATCATAGGGAATAAAGAGATCCTGATCGACCATGGCGTTCTCAAAATGTTTGATAAGGTGAAGGCGTAATGATGCCACATCTTCAGGATTGTGCGACGACATGAAGATGGCATCAGGGAATTCATTCTTCAAACTCTCGAGTTCCTCAGGATTTAAACGATCCACCTTGTTTAGCACTAAAAGACTTTCAATTTCTCCTGCGCCCACCTCCGCCAGAACGGATCGGGTCACCGCCAACTGCGAATGGAAAGTGGGATCTGAAGAATCCACGACATATAAAAGCAGCGATGCACTCAACGCCTCATCGAGCGTCGATTTAAAAGACGCCACCAAATCATGAGGAAGTTTTTTAATGAACCCGACAGTATCAGAAATTAAAATTTTTGGACGTGATTCGGGATACAACATACGAACTGTGGTATCCAGGGTCGCAAAAAGTTTATCGGCAACTAACACTTCACTGCCTGTCAAGGCACGCATCAAAGAGGACTTCCCGGCATTGGTATATCCGACCAAGGCGACGGAGATTTCCTGACCTCTACGGGCGCGACGCAGATCTTGTTCTTGGGCGATATCAGCCAGTTCTTTTTTGAGTTCTTTAACGCGATCGCGGATTTTACGACGATCTAATTCGATACTGGTTTCTCCCGCGCCTTTGCCGCCGATACCTCCGCCTTGACGATCCTCGCCGCCACTGGTTTCACGCAGACGGGGAGCGACGTAAGTGAGTCGAGCAATTTCAACCTGCAAACGAGCGGCCTTGGTTCTGGCATGGCGGCTGAAGATTTCAATGATAACGCCGGTGCGGTCTAAAACGGGAACCCCTAACGCACTTTCAAGATTGCGCAGTTGAGAAGGCGAAAGGTCGCAGTCAAAGATCACGATCTGCGCCTTGGCTTGAGGGGGGGCTGTTTTTTCCCACTCTTCAGGCTCGGTCGGCTCTTCAAATTCAAAGTCCTCATCGAACTCGATGTCATCCTCTTCGTCTTCGTTATTTTTAAATCGCAAAGCCGCCTTATGCTTTTTCTTTACGACCATGGGGCCCACGACGCCCGTGCCGCCTGTCCAGGTGGCGACGTCTTTAAGCTTTCCATCCCCTAAGACTGTAGCGCCTCTTTGGGAGCTTCTTTTTTGTGACGTTTGGCCTACGACGTTGTAGCCCAAAGTGGTGACCAGCCGGGCGAGTTCCGCCAAGGAGCCCTCGGTCTCCTGATCTGAGACTTTAGGAAGTTGAACTCCGACGAGGAGGGCGTTCAGAGGCTTGCTTTCATTAAAGATATCCATGGGGTCACCGGTCTTTGTTAAATTTACGGTCTTGTCTATAGCACGAGCGTGGAAAGTTCGCAGTAAGGAAAAAATAGTTACAGGGTTATTTCTAAGCCCTGGAAATGAAATGGTTTTTCTTTGAGTTCTGGGGCTAACTATGGCATTTCTTCGAGCTGTACCAAGGAAGTCCGCTGTGATTCATATAGGCCAACTCAACAAACTTAAAGTTCTTAAACATGTGGCTCATGGAGTCTATCTGGAGGGGGGCAATGACGGCGAAATCCTGCTTCCCTTGCGATATATGCCAGAGCAATGTGAGGTCGGGGATCTCCTTGAGGTCTTTATCTGTTATGACTCTGACGACCGGTTGATGGCGACCACCGAGATGCCCTTTGCGATGGTAGGACAGTTTGCCCATCTTCGCGTAAAAGCCTTGGAAAAAGTGGGGGCTTTTTTAGATTGGGGACTTCCCAAGGACCTCTTTCTTCCGTTTAGTGAACAAACGCGAGAACTGCGTGTCGGGCAGTACGCCGTTGTATATATCTACTTGGATAAAAGTGATCGAATTTCAGCGTCTATGCGCCTGGATCGTTTTATGGATAAAGAGCCCGGAAATTATGAAGAGGGCTCTGCGGTGGATCTATTTATAGCGGCCAAGACAGACCTTGGCTTTAAGGCGATCATCAACGGAAGACATTGGGGTGTTCTTTATTCCAATGAGGTTTTCGAGCCCTTAGATTATGGGCAGCGAGTGAAGGGTTTTATCAAGAAAATCCGCCCTGACGGAAAAATAGATTTGAGTTTGCAAAAAACGGGTTACAAAGCCGCGGAAGATATCGGCGAAAAAATTTTGCAAGTGCTTCAAGATAAAGGTGGCTATCTTCCGATCAATGATAAGACCTCTGCCGAAACAATCTATGATCTTTTTGGTGTTAGTAAAAAGAAATATAAAATGGCTCTTGGCGGTCTTTATAAGCAAAGAATCATCACCGTCAATGAGGACGGCATTCGTCTTGTCAGAAAGCCTTACCCCCTCCGTAGGGGTTTTTGACGACCTCTTGTTGAAGGTTTTGTTATAGGTCATAAGTGCAGGGTTCTGCTTGAGAAGCTTTGTAAGTACTCCTAGTCTGTAACAGGGGTTCTTATGACAAGAAAAAATCTTTTCTTTCTTGTGATAGCCTTTATCGTGGGGGTCTCTGTATGGATCTTCTACGTGAATCGAGGTTTGAAGCAGACCCAGGAAGTTCTTCTTGAGCAGGCGGAGCGTCCGACAAGAAAAGTGGCTGCGGCCCCCACGACCGTCATGGTCCCTGAGAACTCGGCCCTTCGTGCGAGACTTATTTCTGAAGCGCAAAGTTTAGAACAAAAAATTGCGGAAGAGCGTTTACGCCTAGCTTTACAAAAGCAAAATCTGGATAATTTAAAAGCGCGACGACAGCAACAAGTCGCAACGACGTACTCCTCGCAGATTCAATCAGTCAATAGTCAGATTCTTGATTTTGCCGACGAACTTCATGCTTATGATCTTCTCGAGACAGAAATTAATCAAAAGGCCGCGGATGCTTTACGGAATCAAAACAGTCAAGCGCAGGTGGTCCGCGATCAGATTGATGAAAATATCCGTGTTCAAGAAAGTCTGATGCGTAAAACTCAAGACGAGATCACCTATTGGCAACTGAATAATCTTTACGTCAACGAACAGCAGGCACGTCTTGAAGGACTTCAGAATCTTTTGGAGGCGCAACGACAGGAGTTAGATCTGATGCGCCAACAACGACTTGCGATCTCAAGTCAGGTGCTGCTCAACTCACAATCGCTGCAGATGGATAAGGACCAGGCTTTAAGTGATATTGCGGCCAATCGTGAAGATATACGCAGTGAGGTGCTTGCCTTACGTGATCAATTGGAACAACTGCAAGAGGCTCAGAATCAGGTTCGGAGCAGTCAGTTTTCTTTAAATACGCAAATCAATCAGGCGCAGAAGTCCTTCGAACAACAACAAGAAGTGATTCGTTCTCTAGAAAACTCTCTGCAACAGAAAACGGATGAGTTAAATCTGCTTCGTTAATAGTTTCTATCAGCGTCACACCAGGGGCGCGGTGTGATGATCCGTTGTAGCTCGTTGGCGCGCATATATAAAAATTCAGACCCCACGGCCAACTTCACTCGCTGGGACTTCTGGGAGTTCGTTGCCGCCGTGATGATTTGTCCATATCCCTGGCTGTCGGTTTGTACGGTGCCCTGAACTCCTTGGAGTGTCCAGCGGACGGTTCGTCGATCTAAAGGCTGCAGATCATCTTCGGTTAGAATGGTCGAGATAGTTCCCTCGGAATCTCGACACAGAAGTCGAAAGTGGATGACGACAAAATGTTCTTTGTGGCAGTTCTGAGATTTGGAGTATCCATACCCCGCGTCGCAGGTATTAAATGATTTTTCACTAAAACCCAACTGTTCTCGTTCACGACTCATCTGTAGAGAGTTCTTCAGAGCTTCATAGTCGATGGAGTGAGGGGCTGTTATGGCCTCTGAGGGAGGCTTTTCATATTTCGGCTTCGTCTTTTGCGATGAAGTGGTGGAGCATCCTACCAGTGCAATCAGAGTGAGAGATAATATAATCCAGCGCATGTTATCGTCCTTGAGTGGGTTCTTAATATTATGCCACAGCCTTCAGACGGGACTCAAAGAGCCCTCCAAGTGTCGAACTTTTGATGGAGCTTTTTCGTTGTTGTCTAAGTTTGAGATGCTTCCATTCTGCCTCCACAGTCTATTTTTATTCTTAGAGACAGCAAGAGGAGGGGTCTATGATCCTAAAGAAACAACGAATCACTTATAACAAGATGTTTGTTTGTATAGCTTTGATCGCATTTGCGACGTCGACTGCGGGGGCACAGGAGGACGACCGTGAAAGGTCTCACGAAGCGCATCGCGCTGCTTTTGATGCTTGTCTTGAGGAGTTGGGACTCCCGAAACCTGTTCGAGGAGAACGTCCTCAGGCTCCGGATGAAGAGATGCGCGAGAAAGTAGACGCTTGCCTCAAAGAGAAGGGATTTGAACCACCCAAGTTAGGGCGTGGGGGCCCGAAGGGAAGCAGTGGGGGAATTCGTTAGAAAACAAAAAGAGCACCCGGGGAGGTGCTCTTTTTATTAGTTTCCGCAAACTTGATCGAGGGAGACTTTGTCTTTGTCTGGATTAAAGATTCGGCCGAGTCTGCCGCGAATGCCGCCAGAACTGCGGCGTTCAATTTCACAGTTTTCAATTCCTGCAAATTGATCCGATATCATCAGGCGGTGAAGGCTGATGCGAAGAGTATCAAGTGCCGTAGCCGCTTTCACTTTGCTAGTCACCGCCGTGGTCATGGCGTTTCCTGCTTGTAACACGTGAAGAATATCGGTGATGCCCACTTGATATCTCATATACTCGGCATCATAGACTTTTTTAAAGTTGGCTTCGGCGAGAACCGCGGCTTCGTATTGCTTTTGTGCTTCTTCTAGGGAGCCCAGAGTTGTTTCAATTAATTGAGCCTGATCGTAGCGAAGCTCTTGTTTGCGCAAACGAAGTTGTTCGATGTTGAGATTGCTAATTTCCAAGGCTGGGAAGTAGCCGAATCCTAAATTCACAGAACCAGACTGAGTCACAGAGCTAAAGGCTCCACCAGAAGATGGACGGTTGACTCCTAGGGAACTACCGGAAAGGAAACTAAAAGCCTTGCTCCACTTTGCGTACTGAGCCGCCATAATCATCGCGTTCATTTGCGCGGTCTCAGGAGAGCTTTCATGAACCTTATCAAGAAGAGCTTGTGGGCTCATGCTCTCAACCGGAGAAGCTGGAACATGGGACTGTTCAAAGACGATTTCTTGATCCAATTCAAGGCCCAGCATTTGGCGAACGGAAGCTTTTTCTCTTAAAAGCAATTCATCCAATTGAGAAACTTGAACAAAGGCCAAGCGAGCTTGCGCTTGAGCTTGAAGATAGTCTTCCTTGCGAATGATGCCGACTTCAGCTGGCAGGCGAAGGTTGTCTTCAATGCCTTTGAAGTTTTCATATTGCTTTTGAAGGGCATCACGAAGTTGCATATCACCGAGAACAGTGAGGTACACAGAGTAAGCAGAGGCGTAACCATTTAACTGCGCCAGGTAGTAGGAAGTTCCTTGGGCTTTAAGCAGGTAGGTGCTTTCTTTAAGATCCATCCATTTGCTGGGCATGAGGAAAGGAAGCAAGAAAGAAACGGATGTGAGCATGAAGCTGGGCCCACTTGAAATCACGCCACCTAAGTTGATGGAAGGCAGAAGGCTTCCGCGGGCTTGACTGACCTGAGCCTTGGCCTGCTGAACTTCGTTGAGCGCCACGGCGATATCGATGTTTCGAGATAGGAAAAGAGTTCTCAATGACTGAGAGTTGATAACCACAGGTCCTTGTGGCTTAGGCGCCGCAAAAGCGGTCATAGTCATCAGGAAGGCTGTAAAAAGCAGTGTTAGAAATCTCATAAATACCCCTCGCCCATTTATGTGACCCATAGAGTTATTAGCAAGGGGAGCCCTTGTCAAATAGGTCTTAATTTGCCCCCCAAATTAGCTCTTTTTTACCTTCATTTTGGCGTCGGTGCGGCGTGCTCCCGTTTGGGACGCTTTTTGTGCTGAAATGACACGAATGGAGGGAGGATCTTTAATGGATGGGCCCCTATTGTTACAATAGGGAAATCTTGAAAAGAAGATGTCGATTTCGAGGAGTGGAACGTTGGAAGACCAGAAGTCGTTTCAGTATAGCTTTAATCAGAAGAACAACATGTTGGTGGTGTCCTTAGTGGGGCAAATTACTGCGCAGGTTATGCCAGCCCTAGAGGCTTGCCGACAGGAACTGCTTTCCAAGCAGGAAGTCCGTTGTGTTGTTTTATATTTTCAGGATGTGGAGTCCATCAGCATGGACGCCATTCCACTGATCGCACAAATGCAAAGAGAGATCCGCTTGAAGCCCGCAGATCTGCGTCTTTGTGCCCTGCCTCTAGGTCTACGTGAAAAGCTAGTGAGAATGGGCGTCGTCCGGGGTCTTGAAGTCGCTGAGGATCTTAAGTCTGCGCTGTTATCTTTTAATCGTGCTGCATGATGAGAACTGTATTCTTTAGAGGGGGCTCGCTGTAAACTATTCTTAATTGTAGAGGAGTTTTTATGGCGAAATTCAGCTTCCGAAAATACCAACCTTTAAGTCTTCGTCTTTGGCATTGGCTCAATGCACTTGCAATCTTGGGATTGCTGGGGACGGTCTTGCTAAGAAAAACTTTTTTGAGCTGGCGTACGAACTCTGCGCTGATTGAAACGAAGTTGAAAGAGGCGGGCACGGTGATCACCCCGGATTTGGCGAAAGATATTGCGGTCAGTATCCGTAATCCTATGTGGGATTGGCATATTTATTTGGGGTTTGCTTTGGGGGCTCTGTTGGTGGGACGTATTCTCGTGGCTCTCCTTGTTGAAAAGAGATGCCCTGGGGTTCACGCCCTTAAAAGTGCCTTGGCGCTAAAAGAAGTGCCCCCCTCAGAAAAGCGCGAGGCCGTTCATTATACGTTGGTCAGAACGGGATACGCAGTATTTTATCTGGCGACGGCGTTGATGGTAGTAACGGGCTTTATGTTGAATTTCAAAACGGAGTTGGGGCTCGCTAAGGATCTTGTCGGATCCGTGAAAGAGATTCACGAGTTGATGATGTGGTTCTTTGTGGTTTTTGTCGGCGGTCACCTTGTGGGAGTTGTGGCAGCAGAGAATACCAAGGATCCTGGTCTTATCTCGGAGATGGTTCATGGAGGCGATCCCAAGAACAAATAAAAAAAGGGAGACCTCA
>JAHRXB010000201.1 GCA_019104905.1 Bdellovibrio sp. | reverse complement strand
TGCGAAATCGTGCGGGGGAGCTTGCACCTTGTTGGATGAACGCACCAATCGCGTTATTCGGGTTTTACTCAAGCTGCCGTTTCTGAAAGAAAAGCGTGCTCTTTTCCATGTCTCCCAAGTGGTGCGTGGCCTCACGATCGGGGTCCCTACCGAAAAAACATTGCCCAGCATCTGGTGGCCCATCACTCCTCAAAAAGAGTTACAATCCCCAGATCAACTGGATGGCGGCAAGGCAGGATTTATTTATAACGTGCCTTTTGTCCCTTTCAAATCCCAGGATGTAGAGCGGATGTTGAAGGAAGTTTACTCCACCTTGGGCTCTTCGGGTTTTGAATATGCGATCACTCTAAATCTTGTGACCCCGCAGGTTGTAGAAGCGGTCATCAGCATTCACTATGAACGTGACGTCAAAGAACAAGTCGATAAAGTTCACAACCTAGTCAGACGCATGACTGAGAACTTAAATGATCTTGGTTATCCCCAGTATCGTACCAACATTGCCATGATGGATCTTGTTGTCGACTCTAAGAGCGACTACTGGCAAGTCGTCAAAAGACTCAAGAGCGTCTTTGACCCCAAGGGAGTGATTGCCCCCGGGCGCTACTGCCCAGAATAGGGTCGTCCGAGCGCCCAATTTGTCACTGCTCAGGGTTTCTTGTCGAAATCCTGACTTTATCTTCAATATATCGTCCCCCCGGAGGCAGACTTCTTGCTCTGTCTTTGGGCATGATGAAGTCACTTCGTTTCTTCAGTTTTTTGTTCGTTCTGTTTTTGGCTCTTTCCGGTCAGGCGCTCAGCTATGACTACCCCAAGATTTTTGATACCACCTACAAGGTCATGACGAACAAAGACCTCTACAAAGCGTTGAATGAAGCTTTGATTCAACAAAAAACCCCTCTCACGCAAAGTCAGATCGTCTTCATCCTTCAAAACAAACCCGAATACATTCCTTTGGTCGAACAAGCTCTTTCCCGCATGGCCGTGTCTCAATCTGAGTCACCCGAGGCTTATGCGGAATTTCTTAAAACCGTCAAAACAGAACTTAAGAGCTTGGTGCAATCGCCCGAGTTCCTCAAGCAGATCGAAAACTACGCCAGCCCTACCAACCCAGCCCTTCTGACTCTTCCTGGGGATGCCCCGGGCTACCGTGCGATGAGACTTTTTGTAAATCATCCCCACTTGCAAAACCCCACTGATCCACAGAGCAAAGTTTTGCCGGGAGATGATTTGCGCCAAGTGGTTGTGGATTTTATTGCCGGGGCAGAGCAGGAGATCTGGTACAACGTTTTTGACTTCGATTTGCAAGTGGTGGCCGAGGCACTCAAGAATCAACACCTCAAAAAGAATGTCAAAGTCCATGGCGGCATTGATGCCGGCACCATTGCCGCCCGCAGTGAGGTTAAAGCCATCTTTGATTCTTTAGCAAGTTTGGAAAGTGCTAATTTTAAAACCGTCGCCGTGAACTCGGTCGGTCTGAACCATCAAAAAATCATTGTGCGCGATCCGTTCGGTCCGCGTGCCGCCGTCCTCTTCTTGTCAGGGAACTTCACTCAAAGCTGCATTGGGCCGGAAGGAGATCTGGTTCAACTTCCCCCTGAAAAAAGACCTGTGTATTCCATTCCCAATGCCAACCACGCACTGATCATTCTGGGGTCCTTGCCTGCGCAAGTGACTCAAGCAGAACTGCGCAAAACGTTGGAATTCAAAATTCGCGGACAAAGCCAATATCCCATCGGTGGAAGTTTTAAAATATTTGGCAATAAACAAGGTGCTAAAGAGGCGCCCTATATCATCTTGTCTTTTTCCCCTAAGGGCGGTGATGGCGACGTCAATAAGAGCATCTTTGTTCCGTTGATTCAAAACACTCAAGGCCCCATTGAGGCCGTTCATTTCGCTTTCTCTTCAAAACAGATTCAAGAAGCTCTTTACCAACGAGCAAAACGAGATATGGACGAACGAGGTCGCTTTGAGTTTCGTTCCGTGGGCGACACGCCTTTTGCTTTGCGCGAATGGAGTGTTTTCCTTTCTCTCTCGGGTCTCAAAAAAGATCTCCCCACAGGCAAATATTATGTCGACGCCGAAGCCCCGATCCTCCAGGCACTGGGATCCCTGGGGGTTACAAATCTTCAACAGAACATTCGTACGGCCCCAGAGGTCTATGGAGAAAGACACTTCCGCTTAGAAGATGGCACCGCCCTTAAAACCACCTCCAAGATTCATCACAAGGTTTTCATTTTCCCCGAAGAGTCCTTGGCGGTTTTGGGGACCTCCTTTAATCCCAGCGAAAATGCCGAATCAAACAATGAACAGATTCTTATCGTAAAAGACAAGCGGATCGTGCAGCAAGCGCGCGGATTCTTCTATTATCTGTTTAACAACTCACAAAAATCGGTCACCCAAGAAGCCAATCGTCGCAACCTCCGAGCCCTCCCCGACACCTTAGGAGACGATAACGAAAGCACTACGGAGCGTGATCAATGATATCATTTCGTTTCCTCTCAATTCTAGTAAGTGTCCTTCTTGGATTGTCTTCCGCCTCCGCGGCCGAGATCTATGCGGACTACGCCAAAGAAAAGAAACGGATTAATACCGAGGGCAGCGAAGCTGCGATTCACTTCTTTCATCAGAAGTACAGTGACGCCTCTTATGTAATCGTGAATAAAAAGTCAAAATCGGCCTTCTTCTTTTCTGAAAAAGGGACTCTTCTTGAAAAGTCGACCGTACAAACCTACCCAGGGGATGAACTCGGTCGTGGCGGCGCAGGAATTTACTCCTATGCCGGAGCCAAGGGCTCTTTTCACTATGGAAAGGCAGAAAAAGATCTTTCGGTACACGCTCTTTTCGTCGGGGACCTGCGAATCTCTCCGGGGACGACCATCTATGTTCTTCCTGAATCTGAAGACCATCGTTTCCGTCTTCGTAATCACAAAATCACCTTCAACGCGGCCCGAGTGCTGCGCAACCGCCCTCTTTTCAACTATAGCCCCTTAAACAACGAAATTCGTCACAGTGAGTTCACCGTCGACTACGCCGATACTTTTATTAAAAAGTACGTGCGCACCCTTCAAGATGAGAAAGCGACCTTGATGGCTTTGCTCAATTTGGAAAACGATGAATACAATATGTTAGCGGAATTCGCATTCGGAGTTCTCTCACCAGAAACGCAATTTGGAACAAATTGGAAATACCGATTGAAACAAAATATCCCCGTGGTGGTTTCAATTTTCAAAGGGAACGGCTTGGATACAGATCAAAACAGCCGAGGCCCCACCCAAATCAAAAAAATCCCACCGGTCATCGTCGAGAAATACAACATCGATAAAGGGGACCTAAAAAGACCAGAAAACGCCGCTGTCGCGACGCTGGCCTTCGCTGCGGATCTTCTGAAGGAAGTGCGCAACATGGCGAACCTCCACCCTCTGATATCTGAAGAAACACTGCAGGATTATATCTATTACCTGTATCAAGGCCGTCGTTATGAAATCAAAGAAGGAACCGCGACGCCAGAAAAGAATCAGTCCATTCAAAAGATTAAAGAGGCCATCGGGCATCTTACGATTGAGGAATAAGGCGTTTAGATATAAAAAAACCCTCGCTTCTTTCAAAACGAGGGTTTAGGTAAATCACAAAAATCAAAAACTACTGTTTGCTTTCCCCTGGGGGAATCACAATTCGTGATCCTACCACCAACGAGGCGGGATTGCGGATCTTGTTCTTCTCTTTGATATCCGTCATAGAGACATTGTATTTTGCCGCAATCGCTGACAGATTTTCCCCACGTTTCACAACGTGAACTTTGGTTTTTGCAACCTCACGTACCGAGGAACTGTCTGGGGAAGGAACACGAATTTTCATTCCCACCTTGAGAGTACGACCTCTCTTCATGCTATTTAAACGCTGAAGCTCTGACACGCTGGTCGAATACTTACGGGCAATGGTATACAAAGAATCACCCGATTGAACGATATAGTAACGTCCATCACTGCTGATGCTGATTGAGGTCTTCTCAGCGTTCGTATTTACAGACTTCTTCGCCACCAGAGAACGCGAAGTGCCGGAACGATCTTTCAAAGGTGTACGATCTGGAACATAGATCTTCATTCCCACACGCACGGCCTTGCGGCGAGGCAAGTCGTTGATATCGCGCAAGTACGCCACCGTCGTACGATAACGACGAGCCACGGTGCTCAAAGTATCACCCTGACGGATGCGGTAGACCTGAGTATCCCCAGAGTCCGCGATAAACTGAACGCTCTCAACAACACTTTCGTTGGCGGCGATCTGAGCCGCCTCTGATGTTCCCGGCGGAACACGCAAAATAAGTTCCGATCCTCTTAACGTTGCCACTTCCCCTTTGAACTTAGGGTTCAAGGCTTTGAAATCTTCGTAGTTCAAATTCAACTTGTCGGACATTTGACGAAGGTTGATCGGTTTATTCACAGTGATGTGATCAAACTCAATCGGTGGTAAATAGTCGATATCATCAAATCCATATTTCGCAGGATTCTTACCGATCATCTTAGCCGCGATAAACTTAGGCACGTAATTGATGGTTTCTTTGGGAAGACGCTTTTTACGAGCCAGCTCCCAGAAATCACGCGTGTAGTGATTCATCACTTCACGCTTTACGCGGTTTTCACCCACATTGTAAGAGGCCATCGCCAAATACCATGAGCCGAATACACTATAAAGACCTTTGAAGTATTCCGCAGCGGCTTGAGTTGCAAATACGGGGTCTCTTCTTTCATCCACGAAGGGGCTGATCTCAAGACCATAACGTTTCCCCGTTCCACGAATAAACTGCCAGTAACCCACGGCCGCCGCATGAGATGTTGCGCGTGAACTAAAACCAGATTCAATCAAAGCAATGTAGAAAAGGTCTTCAGGAAGACCATTATCACGCAAAACTTTTTTCATCAGTTTTTCGTAGCGAGTAGATCGCGCCAAATATCTTTCCATATGAGGACGTCCGCGTCCCTGGAAATAGGCAATCCATTTTTCAACAAGAGGGTTCACTTCCGTGGGAATGGATTCCAACTCTTGATCGACCACCTTGGGTCCTTCAGGGTCTGAAAGGCGGAACGAACTGATATCCTTCATCTCCGCTTCAGAATTGGCACCTTCTGAGCCTCCGGCAGATGTGCTGTTATTTTTATGGGCACATCCCGCCAAAAAGGCCAGGACCAAACTCAATGTTAAAAGTCTCCGCATGAGTCTCTCCTTCGACACAGTTTTCAGGCTACAGAACTCAGGGGACTTTTTCAATAAAACATCGTCCTTATTTTGCCTTTTTATACAGCAAATCCTGCCATAAGACGGGTTTTAGAACATAGTTAGACTCTGCAACCAGACGATAGAGAAGAACATTGCGAAGAATGGCTTTCACATAAAAACTTGTTTCGGTCCACGGAACTTCGTCAAACCACAGCTCATCTCGAGCAGAGCCGCTGGCCTGAGACACCAGCTCTCCCACTTCAGGACGTCCCTCGATCCAGTTCCTCATACGATAGGGACCTGCGTTATATGCCGCGAGGGCGAAGGGCACATTGCCATTAAACTGGTCCAACATCTGGGCCACGTAGAAGGAGCCCATCGGAATATTGATCTCAGGACGAAACATATCCTCTGGCAACTCCACCTTCAGGCCTAATTTTTTGGACACCTCTTGTGCCGTCGGAGGAATCATTTGCATCAAACCCAAAGCATTCGAGGTCGACACCGCTCGCAGATTAAACGCACTTTCCTGACGAGTCAGACTTCTTAACAAGATGGCCTGCACGCCATATCTCTCCGCTTCGGCCTGATACAAAGAGGTAAAGACTTCGGGGTACCCAATCTTCACAAATTGTTCGCGGCGCAAGCGAGGATCTGCCTCCAGGGCCTCATTCAACAAACGGATGGCCGTGACATACTGTTGACGCTCCCTCATTTTTTCAGCCAGTGCCACCTTCAGCGTGGGCTCTTTGATAAATGGAATGCTAACGACTTCAGCCTGGGCCTCAGCCACCCAGCCCGCCTCCGACAATTTCACAAAACGCTGCCAAGACTTCTTCTGAGCCCCGATAAGATAAAATTCGTTTTTCAACTTGGGGGAATTATCCTTTGGTGAAGGCCAAGACAGCTTTCCATCTTGAGACTCTGCCTGCAAACGCAGGCCATAGTATGAAAAAGGATATTTCTCTATGAGCTCTGCGGCCACCTGTTTGGCGCGATCAGGGTTGGTCTCTTGAAGGGAACGCACCAGCCAATAGCGTGCACTCAAATCATAACGATCCCGGCCCAGCAGCAACAGACGCTCTAGTAAGGCAGAAGCATTTGAGAAATCTTTTTTTCGATAATGAATCAGACTGGCTCTAAAAAAAGCTTCTGCGGCTTCGTCAGAGCCCCCGTGATAAGTGATAAGACTGTTGAACAACTCCAGAGCTCGATCGTACTGCCCAAGAAAATGCGCACAACGACCGGCGATCCACAAGGCACTGGTCGACTGCACCGCTCCCGGATTTTTCTCATTGGCTTTTTGTGCCAACGACAAAGCCCCGGCATAGTCTCCCCGACGATGCAGATTCTGCGCCCAGTCCAACAAACGGGTTCCATCCGCTTCTTCCATTTCATTCAAAGCTTTGATCTTGGCTAACTTTTCGGTCAAGGAGTTGTAGATATCCAAAGGTTTATCTTTAAGGCGTTTCGCCGCTCGACTGCCGGGATACTGATTTAAAATTTGAATAACATCTTTCAAGGCTGCGATCGCCTCATTCTGCTTGAGTGACTGACGAAGGCGCTCCTCGAGCTTAATCTCTTCACCGACCTCCGTGGGCGCTGCCGTCGCCGGTTTGGGTGTCGACGTTTCCCCTTTTGCTTTTATCAAAAACTCTATTTTGTCTTGTAGATACCTTGAATCTTTTTGATCTTGAGCCTCTTCATAGAAAAACTGCGCTTCAGAATAATTCACCTGTGAAAGAGCCAAATCACCAAGCAACTGATAGACCGTGGACTTTTGTTCCTTGTTCAGCTTGTCGGCATCCATAAGCAATGAGTCTAAAGAGGCGGCCGCCTTTTGATTTTTCTTTTGCACCTGATCTTGCAAGCGCCGCAACTGAAAGTTCAACCAGCTTTGACTTAAATCCGCCGACCACGGCCCCTCAGCAAGTAAGTTCTTATGAGCTTCCAACGTCGCCAGCGCCTTTTCGATCGCGGCGTTATTAGGCTTCTTTTTTTGTTCTTGTTCTAAGCAGTGCATCCACGTTTGTGCCACCCATCCTCGCAGCTCTTTCTGGGCCGCAAAAACCTTGGGGGCCAGATTCACACACTCCGACCACTTCAAATGAAGCTCATAGTCTTTTAACTGTGATAAAGGAGAAAGCTTCAAATTTTTCTTCGAGGACGCCGCTTGGTACAAATCAACAACTCCGACTGACGAAAGATCCTTTTTAAGATCCACTTTTTCAACCTGAGCCTGAACAGGCGATGTCAAAACCAGCGTCAATAGCAAGGTCAGATTTTTTTTCATAACCGTCACTCCTCTTTGCTTCCCACTATTTCTACTTGTTTGGTAAAAGGGATTTGGGGAAAGGCCGCTTTTTTCAAATACACATAGGACATTTCTCGAGACTGTCGGAAGCTCAACGGAATCTTCCAGTAAGGCTCCACCAACGACAACTCCACCTCTGAAGTTCCTGAGAAATCACAAAGATATATCAAAGCATTTTCAATAACACGCTTCCCGCAAAGATCATATCGCAAATCCTTAAAGGTCCGCAAAACCCAAGGCCACGGCCACTGTTCTTTCATTCCAATCTGTACAGTCTGCCCCAGTAATTCGGGGTGCAAACGAGTCTCAACACGAAGAAAATCGTAAAGGCTTTTCATCTCGTAGGTCGAATTCACATAGATGTAGGGATGTTCCATTTGCAGGGGATGGCGATACACTGAATTGTAAGCACTTCGGACCCCGAAGCCCATCAGCACCATGGCCACTCCGCCAAAGAGGTACTTCCATCGCCCCTTTTCTGCCAGAACCTCGGCAAAGAAAATTGCCAACACAAAGTAGAAACCCCAGATTAAGGAAAGAATACACCAAACTGTCTTGTAAGGGATGAGTGAGTAAATCAAAAGTTGTGAAAGCGAAAACACACTCATCACACGAAGACTTTTATGACGTGAGAAAACCCCTATGAAGGCAATCCCGACTCCCAACAAAACCAGGGGCTCGGCCTCCCCCAAAACCTGCAACCAATATCCAAATGGTTTTTCATGCCCCTTCCCTTCCACTCCTGTTTTGAGCCACGGCAAGAAGGCTTTGATGAAATCCAACAGACCCGATCCGTTTTTAAAAAAGCCCGTGAAAAGCTGCACAAAGAAAAGTCCCAGAAGACTCAAAAGTACCGTCAGACGAGGGTTCCAGGCTTCTTTCAAATTCTTCCAAGAAAACAGTCGTCGCACTTCAGACAAACCTAAGGTAGATAACGCCAAAGCCCAACAGAACAGCGTGATAGTGAAAGTTTCTTTAAGCGTCACCATCCCCCAAAGTCCCACAAGCCCTAAGGCCCAGGCCTTCGCGTCTGACTTTTCCAGCCAACGCAGCACTCCCAAGGCAAAAACAATCTGAAAAAACACGAATGGCATTTCATGAATTCCCGAGCGTCCAAAAAACAAAAAGGCCGGACTTAACAAAAGCAACAACATCATCCATCGCTGAACAGACTTCGAAGATAAAAATCCAAAAGAAAAGATCATGACGCTCAAGACGCTGAAAACGGCGGGAAGGGCGCGCAAGGTTTCAATACTTTGCCCCCACAGCAACTCAAAGAACTGAAGCATATAAAAATACAAAGGGCCATGATAGTTGTTCGGATCGTACTTATAGAATCCCACGGTCTGCATCTGCAGGACGAACCAGCCATTAATACTTTCATCGAAATGAAGGGGCTTATTGGTTAAATCATAGAATCGCGTGAAGATCGCTCCACAAAGCAGAACCATCCACGCCACCGCCAAAGAGTAATGTGTGCCCTTAACTGATTTCATTGTTTACTATCGTTAAAGATGCAATCGGCGGTGTCAACCCTGCAAAAGGGTCATTTCTAAAGCCTTCAGAGCCTCAGACAGATAATAATCCAGCCAACGATGAGAGCCCAACGGAGTGACCCTCCGAGTGAGATACCCCAAGTGTCCCCCACGCGACTCAATATGCATCTGCGCCCACTTTGAAAAGGGTGCCGTGATGTAGTCCTGAACAGACACAAAAGGGTCATCCTGAGCGGTCAAAACGTAAGTCGGAATATCAATGTTGGAGAGATAGTGAATCGCCGAACAGCTATTGTAATAGTCTTCTCGATCTTTAAATCCCGAAGCCGGAGCCGTGTAGATCTGATCCATATCCCAAATTGTGGACCAAAGAGGGATCTCGTATTTTTCCTGAATCAAACCTTGCTGATACTTCTCGGCTATCGTCTTGCGCAGGCGATGCACGAATCGCATATCATACAGGCGGTTGAATCCTGTCTTTAAAAGCCGCGACCCATTTAAAAGATTGATCGGCGCATTGACGGTGATGGCCCCATCAGGCTTAAACTGCCCGCGGTAGCCTCCCAGCAAACACAGCAAAATATTGCCACTCATGGAGTAACCAATGGAGATCTGTTTCTTATTAGGAAACATTTGACGAAGTTTCTCTAAAACCCGCGAAACATCCTCGGCCCGCCCGGAATGGTAAGGATGCTTGGCAAAAGGTGCGCCCTGTCCGGCCCCGCGATGATTCACTAGAACAACGGTGTGTCCCAACTTCTGACAAAGCAAAGCCGTCCTTTGCATATAGTCCGCATGAACATCCCCCGAAAGCCCGTGGAACAAACTCACCACAAAAGGCGATGTCCCTTGCAGATAAAAACAAAAAAGTCGATCTCCATCCGGAAGATCGACTTCAAAATTTTGTCCTAAGTTTTGTAACTCTGGTGACTTAAGAAAGTGCGCCCACAAAGTTTGGCCATGACCACTGTCGGCCCAAAAAGGAGCATCACATGAGATTAATTCGAGCCTTTGCAATAGAATTTCCCATTTAAATAAACATATCCATCGGGACGATTTCCGCGAGGATCATGGTGTAACCAATGAAGAAGGGCCCCACGATTTGTCCAAATGAACTCTCCACCCATCGCAATCACGTCGCCTTCTTTGACGGGAACGCGAGGGCACATGTCCGAATTATACACGGCCTGCAGGGTCTTACCATTAGAAAGGCGAACCATCCACTTTTGATGCTCACGTCCATCATTGTCGTCAGGCAGGACTCTTGTCACAACAAGGCTTCCCCCTTCAACAAAGTTCAAACGACGCTGACTATTCACAGCTTTTACGAGCTCTTGATCATTCGCTGTGTCTGTGACAGCTGAAGATTGCCCCTGTTGATACTGTCCTTGATTATCGGCATTACCCCGTCTTGCCTCCGCAACCTGATAAGAAGTCAAAATCGTCGTAATTGAAAAAACACCCAATGCTATTTTTGTG
>JAHRXB010000142.1 GCA_019104905.1 Bdellovibrio sp. | reverse complement strand
CACTTAAAAAAATTGAATGAAGAATTAAACAGGAGAGCCAACTAACAATGGAAACACAAATTCGTGCTGACGAAATCAGTCGTGTTCTCAAAGAACAAATCAATCAATACAACAAAAAGATTGAAGTAAGTGAAACAGGAAGCGTTCTTTCCGTAGGGGACGGTGTTGCCCGTATTTACGGTCTTGAAAATGCTATGGCGGGCGAGCTCGTTGAGTTCCCTGGTGAAGTATTCGGAATGATATTGAACCTTGAAGAAGGTCACGTGGGCGTGGTTATCTTCGGTGAAGACCGTCACATTAAAGAAGGCGACACTGTTAAGAGAACAAAGAAAATCGTTCAAGTTCCAGTTGGGGAAGCTCTTCTTGGTCGCGTGGTTGACGCTCTTGGAAACGCAATCGATGGTCGTGGCGCTATCAATACTCCTCACAGCCGCGTCGTTGAATTAAAAGCTCCTGGTATCGTATATCGTCATCCTGTTGAGGAGCCTCTTCAAACGGGTATCAAGGCGATCGACGCTCTTGTGCCAATCGGTCGTGGACAGCGTGAGTTGATCATCGGAGACCGTCAAACAGGTAAAACGGCTATCGCGGTTGACACCATCATCAATCAAAAAGGCCAAGGCGTTCATTGTTTCTACGTAGCCATCGGTCAAAAACAATCGACTGTAGCTCTTGTGGTTGAAAAATTGCGCGCAGCGGGTGCTCTTGAGTACACGACTGTGATCGCTGCCAACGCCTCTGATCCAGCGCCACTTCAATTCTTGGCTGCATATTCTGGAACAGCAATGGCGGAATACTTCCGTGATACTGGCAGACATGCTTTGATCGTTTACGATGATTTGACGAAACAAGCTCAAGCTTACCGTCAAGTATCTTTGCTTCTTCGTCGTCCTCCGGGACGTGAGGCGTATCCTGGAGACGTGTTCTATCTACACAGCCGTCTTTTGGAACGTGCTTCTAAATTGTCTGCAGACAAGGGCGGTGGTTCTTTGACGGCGTTGCCGATCATCGAAACTCAAGCGGGTGATATCTCTGCTTACATCCCTACTAACGTAATCTCTATCACAGATGGACAGATCTTCCTTGAATCAGACTTGTTCTATAAAGGTATCCGTCCTGCGATCTCTGTAGGTAAATCAGTATCGCGCGTAGGTGGTGCGGCTCAAATCAAGGCGATGAAACAAGTTGCGGGCTCTATGAAGCTTGAACTTGCACAGTTCCGTGCGATGGAAGCTTTTGCGGCCTTTGCGTCTGACTTGGATAAAGCTACTCAACAACAATTGGCGCGTGGTCGTCGTTTGGTTGAGGTGTTGAAGCAGGGTCAATACACTCCGGTAAAAGTTGAAGAGCAAATCGTTATGATCTTTGCAGCCTCTAACGGATTTGTTGACGCTTATCCTGAGACGGACATCAAGAAATATGAAAAAGAAATGATCGAGTTCTTGAAGAACAAGCACGCCGACATTCTCAAGACTATTTCTGAGAAAAAAGCGATTGCGGACGATACTAAAAAGGCGCTTTTGGCTGCCCTTGAAGAGTTTAAAGCTGTATTCCAACCTTCTACTAAGAAGTAATTTGGTGCTTAGATGGCAAGTTTGAAGGATATCCGGGCTCGAATTGAGTCCACAAAAAACACCCAGCAGATCACGAAAGCGATGAAGCTCGTGTCTGCTGCGAAGTTGAGAAAGGCGCAGAATAACATCGTTAATATGCGTCCTTATGCTCTGACTTTGCGTAAGGTGATTGCGGATATCGCTGTAACTAAAAAAGTATCGCATCCTTTGATGGAAGCTAAAGACCAAGTAAAAAGCGTTTTACTTGTTGTCATTAGCTCTGATCGAGGACTTTGCGGAGCCTTTAACAGCAATATCAACAAGTTCGCCGAAAACTATTATAACGAAAATAAGAACAAGCTTGAAAAAGTCGACTTCTTGTTCGTTGGCCGTAAGGCTCACGACTATTTCACTAAGAGAGGTATCCAGCCGGTTGATTACATCACGAAGCTTGATAAAGACATCTCTTATGAGTTGGCTTCTAAGGTGGCGAGCCGAGTAATGAACGACTATTTAGAAGGTCATTACGACGAGGTTCGCATTGTTTATAACGAATTCAAGTCTGCAATTTCCCAAGCTGTTGTTTGTGAAACCATCTTGCCTATCGATATGGGTTTGAGTGCTTTCAATGTTGATAACAATCAGGCGGGAAGTTTCTCTGTCGACATGATTTTCGAACCGGCTCCCGAGGAGATTATTAAAGAGCTTCTTGTGAAACACTTCGATCTTCAAGTTTACAGAACTATGTCAGAGTCTGTGGCCGGTGAACATGGTGCTCGTATGAGTGCGATGGAGAACGCGACCAACAACGCGCGAGATATGATCAATAAACTCACGCTGACATACAACAAATTGAGACAAGAAAAAATTACTACAGAATTGACTGAAATCGTATCGGGCGCGGAAGCGCTTAAATAGGGAGCTGAATAATGGCATTCGGTAAAGTAAAACAAGTAATGGGTCCCGTGGTGGACGTAGAGTTTGAAGGCGGCGATCTTCCTGCGATCAACTCTGCTCTTCGCGTAACTAATAAATTTATCTCTGAAAAAGAATTCAACCTTGTTCTTGAAGTGGCTCAGCATTTGGGCGACAGCGTGGTAAGAACAATCGCGATGGACCAAACTGAAGGTTTGGTGCGTGGTGAAAAAGTTGAATCTACTGGCAAAATGATCACAGCCCCTGTGGGTCGTGAGGCTTTGGGCCGTATTATCAACGTGATCGGTGAGCCTATCGATGAGATGGGTCCAGTAAATGCGAAAGAACATTGGGGCATCCACAGAGCTGCTCCGAAGTTCGAAGACCAAGCGACTTCAGCAGCAATGTTGATGACGGGAATTAAAGTCGTGGATCTTTTGGCGCCATACGCAAAAGGTGGAAAGATCGGTTTGTTCGGCGGTGCGGGTGTAGGTAAAACAGTTCTAATCCAAGAGTTGATCCGTAACATCGCAACTGAGCACGGTGGTTTCTCTGTATTTGCCGGCGTAGGTGAGCGTACTCGTGAAGGAAACGACTTGTGGCGTGAAATGAAAGAGTCTGGAGTTATCTCTAAGACCGCTCTTGTGTTCGGACAAATGAACGAACCTCCTGGAGCTCGTGCGCGCGTGGCTTTGACAGGTTTGACTGTCGCTGAGTACTTCCGTGACGTTGAAAATCAAGACGTTCTTTTCTTCGTTGATAACATCTTCCGCTTTACTCAGGCGGGTGCCGAAGTGTCTGCCCTTTTGGGTCGTATTCCTTCAGCCGTGGGTTACCAACCGAACTTGGCAACTGAAATGGGTGCTTTGCAAGAGCGTATTACTTCTACTAAAAAAGGATCTATCACTTCCGTACAAGCGGTTTACGTTCCTGCGGATGACTATACGGATCCAGCTCCTGCAACAACATTTACTCACTTGGATGCTACGACAAACTTGGATCGTGATATCGCTGCGATGGCGATCTTCCCTGCGGTTCATCCGTTGACGTCGACGTCTCGTCTTCTTGATCCTCAAGTTATCGGCGAAGAGCACTATAAGTGCGCTCGTGATGTTCAGGCGTTGTTGCAGCGTTACCGCGAACTTCAAGACATCATTGCGATCTTGGGTATGGACGAGTTGTCTGAAGAAGATAAACTCGTGGTTTCTCGTTCTCGTAAAATCCAACGTTTCTTGTCTCAACCGTTCTTCGTTGCTGAGCAGTTTACTGGTCTTCAAGGTAAGTACGTTGATATCAAAGACACCGTTAAGGGTTTCCGCGAAATCCTTGATGGTAAGCACGATAGCCTTCCTGAACAAGCGTTCTACCTTGTTGGAACTATCGAAGACGTTATCGAGAAAGCGAAGAAGTTGCAGGGTTAATCCTTGCAACTTTGAGAAGCGGCGAGCCTTTTGCGGGCTTGCCACTGAAAGGTTGAGATATGTTTAAGTTGACTATCGTGACACCGGAAAAACGCATCCTTGTTGGCCAAGAGGTTGACGAGGTGACGGTTCCTGCATTTAAGGGAGAACTCAATATTCTTCCTGGTCACGCCCCTTTGATCACGACTCTGGAAACAGGTGTGATGAAATGGAAAATCAAAGGAAAAGAAAGACAAGAGCTTGCAGTGATCAGCTGGGGCTATTGCCAAGTAAGTCCTGAGGGCGTGAACATTTTGGCAAATATTGCTGATTTGCCAGAGGAAATCGACGTCGAAGCAACAAAAGCTTACTTGGCGGAGTCAGAGAAGAAAGTGATGAACGAACTTATTTCTGACGAAGACTGGGTTGAGTTCCAACGTGAGTGGGCAAGATCGAGAGCAAAAATCGAAGTTGTTACGGCTCAAGGAAAAAAATAGTTTTTCAATAAAATATAATTAGCGAAAAGGGTCTTCTCAATGAAGGCCCTTTTTGTTTTGTACGCCACGCAGATCTTATTTTAGAACATACGATTTGGCTGATGAATCCAGGATTTCTTCTAGATGAAGTGCGATCTTCTTTCCAGACTCTTGGTGATTGAAGTAGAGCTGAAGCGTGCGCAAGTAGTCGCGTTGACCCTTTAAAAGACGTGGAGCTCCCAGATTCACGAGAACCAGGCGCTGTTTGGTGGCACGAGGAAGAGACTTCACCAGAGCTGCCGTCTTCACTCCCGTGATTGTGACCAGTGATCGGGGGCACTTATTCTCTTTCATCCAAAATAAAACCTCTTCTTTGCTTAACGATCCAGAGAGGTGTTTGGTGGGCGTCACTCGTTGTGAGTTATTGAGGAAGGATCGAATAAATGTCGAAGACGGGGAAAGAACACAAACCTTCGAGGTCGCAGCGGGTTTTCGGTTTGGGGCAACTTCTTTTGCAGGAAGCTCCCGTGGTAAAAGGTTTGTCTTAAGGTTCAGATCTAAGACTGTGGATTCAAGTTCGGCATATTTGGGTGAGGTGAGCAGCACACCTTGACGGAGAGACGGAAGCTGCGGATCCCGGCGATAGAGATTTGCGAAGGCTTTCACCGTCAGAATGCGGTGAAGTTTTTGATTGAGATCGTCTTCAGAAAGATCGCCTCGTTTAATGGCCGCTTTCACAAACTCAAAGGCCTTCCCCTGGTCTTTAAACGACCATGTTAACATCACCACATCTGCTCCGGCTTGAAGGGCTTTGAGGGCGGCGGCCTCTGGACGAAGAAATTGTCGAGAGCCTTGCATTTGAAGGTCGTCGGTCACCACGAGCCCCTGATACTTCAAATCATCTCGTAAAAGCCCTGTGGAAATTTTCTTGGAAAAACTGGCAGGTTCACGCGTGTCATCTAAGGCTGGGTAAATAAGGTGAGAGAGCATGACGGCGACATTTTTTCCAAGCGAAGAATAAGCCTCGTAGGGCTTCAAATCTTGGGCTTTGAGGGCCTCGAAAGAGGACAGATTTTGAACAATGCCGACATGGGGATCGGCATGAAGATTTCCTGTGCCCGGAAAATGTTTTGCGGTGGGAATCACGCGAGCTCTGAGAAGACCCTTGGAATAGGCCACACCTAAGTCACTCACCACATGAGGATCCGCACCGAAAGACCGAACACCTATAAAGCTTCCGCTAAAAGGATCGGCCACATCCAAAACTGGGGCAAGATTCATGTTGAAGCCGGCCTCTCGCAGAAAAAGCCCGGTTTGAAAACCCAGCTCTTCGGCGATCAGGGGTGATTGAGTTTGTCCAATCGAGAGTGCATTCGGAGGCGCGGGCGAAATCGGAAGTCTTGAGACGGATCCGCCCTCTTGATCAATGGCAATAAGAGGGGGCAGGCGAGAGTGTTTAAAGCTGGCGCGATAGAGAGCGGTATTTAGTTGGCTCACTTGTTCAATGGATTGAATATTTCTTTTAAAGAGCAGAAAAGACCCGGGTCGATACGTTGAGATAAACTTTTCTAGTTCGGGTGTAACGGATTTTTGTGGAAATCCGACGATAAAAAGCTGACCCACCTTTTCTTCAAGACTCATGCGGGTGATCTTTTGCTGGATAATCTCCGGGAGATTGGTCGGGGCAGCTAGTACAAGGTTGGGAAAAACAAAAATCAACAGAGTTAGACTCAAAATCTGAATAATTTCCCTGATATACTTGCCCATAGGAATAGCGTATCACTCGTTCCCTATGAAGATAGGTGAGATTTGAGAGACAGCATGAAATTGCACCAAAGTCTTAAATCAAAAGTTTGTATTGTTCTGTTGGCGGCGCTGACTTGTTCGGTGTCACAGGCCCAGACGGAAGAGGTTCCGGAGCTGGTGGAAGTGCAACACTATCAAGACAATCTGGCGCCCTACAAAGAGCGCCGTGAGGATCATGGGGCCTATATTGGTCTGGACTATGAAGGATTAGATCTTAAAAATTTCATTTCAACTCTAGATGGAAAGTCGTACGACGAACTTTTCGGAACAAGCCCCATCCCCCTTGTTCACTTGAGTGTGGACTACAAATATAATTTTATTCTGGGCT
>JAHRXB010000132.1 GCA_019104905.1 Bdellovibrio sp. | reverse complement strand
GCTCCAGCAAGGAAAGAGAAAACAGAGATTAAGTTCATAAAAGGCCTCCCAGGCATGGTTTTGCCTTTAGAATTTCTTTTGGTCACGCGAAAAGAATCTGATACAACCACAGCTGGAATTTAACTCTACACAATGCGATGCAAAAATGAATTCTACGACTCAAATTAAAAGTATTCTTCTCGCTTTTCGTCCTAAAACTCTCACGGCAGCCTTGGTTCCCTGTGTGGCTGGAACCGCTTTGGTTCGTGCGGTGGGGCTTTCTTGGGATGGATGGGTTCTCTTTTACGCTTTGATGGCATCTTTCCTTATTCAGATCGGGACCAACTTGGTCAACGATGCCGTTGATTTTAAAAAGGGCGCCGACACAGAAAAGCGCATTGGCCCGCAGAGAATCACTCAAGCGGGGATCTTGTCGGCAGGGCAAGTGATGGCCTTGGGAACTCTGTGTTTTGCTTTGGCGGTTTTGTGCGGGATTCCTTTGGTGATCAAAGGTGGATGGGTGATCGTCGGTATTGGTATCGCCTCTGTTTTGATGGGATATGCTTACACGGCGGGCCCCTTCCCTTTGGCGTATTTGGGTCTGGGGGATGTGTTTGTCATTTTATTTTTTGGTCTTCTGGCGGTCATGGGGATCGTTTTTTTGAATACAGGCAAGTGGCTTTCAGAAGCCTTTGTCCTGGGTCTGCAAATTGGTCTTCATGCCACGGTTTTAATTGCCGTGAACAATTTGCGGGATCGCAGTGGGGATCTATTGGTCCATAAGAAAACCTTGGCGGTTCGTTTTGGCGTGCAGTTTTCAAGATGGGAAATTGCGATCCTGTGTTTTATGCCCTTTGTACTCAATGTCTATTGGTGGACGGAGGGATATAAAATCCCGGCTTTAATTTCATTGTTGGCTTTGCCTCTGGCTGTGAAAATCACAAAAAATGTTTTCTCCACAGAGCCCAGTCCTGCCTATAATCAATTCTTAGGGCAGGCGGCCGGGCTGCATTTGCTCTTTGGTCTTTTAATGGCATTGGGATTGGCGTATTGATGAAGATATTTTATAGCCCCTACAAACTTAAACCTCTTCAGTCTTTGAACTCAGTCGCGACGGCGGCAGAGCGAGACGGGGCTCTTCTGAAGGTGGAGTGGCCCGATGGTTGTGTGGGTTATAGCGATCTTCATCCTTGGCCCGAGTTGGGGGATGCCTCTTTGGAAACCCAACTGTCAGATTTACGCCGTGGCCGAATGAGCAATCAGGTGGAACAAAGTATCTGGTTTTCTCGCCGAGATGCTCAAGCGCGCAAAAACAAGATCCACTTGTTTGATTCCGGTGAAAAAATAAAGAACAACTTTTTACTTTCCGATTTCAGACAAATTAAGCCAGGTTTTTTAGATGAGCTTAAAAAGGAAGGCTTTAGCACTTTAAAAATGAAGGTCGGAAGAAATCTGCGAGAAGAGGCCGAGATGCTGACTCATATCGCGGCGGTAGGTCTGAAGATTCGTTTGGATTTTAATGCTGTGGGGAGCTGGTCGATCTTTGAAAGATTCATGAATGCTCTTCCTTTGACTGTTCGTCCTCTGATTGAGTATGTGGAAGATCCTTTCCCGTATGATCCCAAAGCCTGGGTGGAAGCAAGAAAGTTGGCGAAAGTCGCCTTGGATAATCAGTATCACAAAGTGCAATGGGATCAGTTGAACGTGGCTCCCTTCGATGTGTTGGTGATTAAGCCCGCAAAAATGGATGTCGATAAGGCGATCGCTCATTGTGAAAAGTGGAAGTTAAAAGCCGCCGTCACCAGTTATATGGATCATCCAGTCGGGGTGACTCACGCTCTTGCCGTGGCCATGGAACTTAAAAAGAAACATGGAGATATGATTCTAGAAGCCGGCTGTCTCACGCATCGTCTGTATCAGATGGACTCCTTCGCGGCAGAGCTTTCCACACAAGGTCCTTTCTTGTTGAAGGTGAAGGGTTTAGGCATTGGTTTTGATAAGCTTCTAGAGGCGTTGCCATGGCATCAACTCAAAACACAATAGATTTGGATTCTCAGAGTAATGAGATTCTTTTAAATCCACGTTGGCCTCAGGCCGATTATCAAAAACTTTTTTCGCTCGCGACATGGGCCCAAGAGCAACAAAATCTTCAGGGGCACGTGTGGGTCGCGACCTCAGGCTCTACGGCGGATTCTGTTAGCAATACAAAGCTTGTGGCTTTGTCGAAGCAAGCGCTTATTTGCTCGGCAAAATCAGTGAATTCTCATTTGCAAAGTGAGGCGTCAGACGTTTGGACTCAAGTGTTGCCCTCCTTTCATGTCGGTGGTTTAGGCATTGAAGTGCGTGCCTCTTTGGTTGGTGCGAAGGTGGTTCCCGCTTTGAAAGAGCAGAAGTGGGATGTTCATTTTTTTTATGATGTTTTGAAGTCTCAGCAGTGTACGTTGTCGTCCTTGGTGCCAACTCAAGTCTATGATCTTGTTTCGAACTCCTATCAAGCGCCCTCGTCTTTGCGGGCGGTGGTGGTCGGAGGTGGTGTTTTTGAAGTTGAACTTTATAAAAAAGCTCGCTCCTTGGGGTGGCCGGTCTTGCCAAGTTATGGAATGACCGAAACAGCCTCACAGATTGCCACGGCCTCCTTGTCTTCTTTGCGGCAGGAAGAGTTTCCCGAGGTGAGGTTATTATCCCACGCCGAGGTTCGAAAGAATGCAGAAGGCTTTTTGCAGGTTCAGGGCGGTTCCTTATTCACCTGTTATGCCCAGAATACCGAAAATGGCAGAAAGGTTTGGGACCCAAAAGTGGATGGCTGGTTCACCACGGAGGACCGCGGTGAGATCCTTGAAGGATGTTTGCATATTCAAGGGCGCAGTAAAGACTATGTGAAAATCGGCGGCGAGGGCACGAATGTCGCAAGACTGCGCTCTCTTCTGGAGGGCTGCGCTTTTGAGTTGGACTCAGGTTGGCCTCTGCAGTTGGCGCTGTTGGATATGCCTTCTGACAGGTTAGGGGCTGAGATTCATCTTGTCAGCGGTCTCTCGGAGACAGCGACCTTGCAAGTAGCCCAGCGCTATTCAGAAAGAGTGCTTCCCTTTGAAAAAATTCGTAAGATTCATTATGTGAAAGAGATTCCCCGCAGTGATTTAGGTAAGATTTTGTGGGGGGAATTGAGGAGACGGCTATGAAAAAAGAAGAAACTCCCTGGTCCAAAGGTGTCTTAATGATTTGCACCAAATGCCATAAAGCGATCAGTTCCAAGTCTTTGCATGAAGAGGGCAATGCAGCTGACAATCTCAAAGTGTTTTTGAAAAAATCCTTTAAAGAAACCGGGGACCTTTCTAAAATTCGTGTGGTGACGTCGAGCTGCTTGGATGTCTGTGTGGATGAATTTCAGGCCGTGACTTTTGCCCCTATCGAGGGAGAAACGGAAACCTATATTCTTCATCCAGAAGAAGACCGGGAAAAGCTACTCAAGCTTTTACGCCAGAAAATCAAAGACTAAGATTTTAATGGAAAGTGCCATAAAAGTAGTCTCCAGCAAGCCCTCCAACAGAGGTGACGGACATATTCAGATTAACTCCCACTAAATCTGCCGTTTGGATATAAACCACGGCAGTCCCCGTGCCGCTTCCTATTGTTACATTGTTGGACGTGTTAAGAATAGAGCAGTTGCT
>JAHRXB010000116.1 GCA_019104905.1 Bdellovibrio sp. | reverse complement strand
GGTGAGAGAACTCTGACAAGGAGCCGTCGCGAGAGGCTGTCAGATATAGAGCGCCACCGTTTACTTGAGAGCCCATTTCAAAGGAGTGATCAACACCCTCCCCGATAATGCGTCCCATGTAGTGTCCTCCCAAAGAGCTCACGGTCAGATTCACAGCAATTGTTTTTCCCGCCGCATCCTTCAAAACACCATGATAGAAACCTTCATAATCAAAAGATTCTGTGGCTTCTTTCATTAGATCTTCGTAGGCTTCCGTCATAACGCCCGCCATCTTCTGAGTGTCTGGATTCGCGAAAGGATTAAAGAACTCAATACCCCCAGGGATCGCATTAAATTTGACCAAAGAAGGGGCTGAAAAATCTGTCAAATCCAGGACGCGTTCAGAAGCAACAAACGTGCTTTTTTCAAAGTCCCAGCGAATGGTTTGATAGAGTTTACCAAACTCATCGCCCTCTTTCCACATCAAGGCCTCTAGTTGCATCTCACGAACTTTGACGATCATCAACGTCCACGCCGCCCCTTGAGCATCCTTCAAAGAATAGCGTCCTTCCATTCCTAAAAGTCGAACCATCGCGGGAGCGCCCATCGCTCCGACCCAAGAGTTGATATCAGCTACTTCTTTCGCCATACCAATTTCACGAAGTTTGCCGACAAACTCGCGAGAGGATTCAAAATAGCTTTGAATGTACTTGTCTGAAGGAAGTTTCTTAAAAGAGTTCCATCGCGTGGTCAGATCATGCAACTGACCCACACTGAGAAGATCCAACAGCCCTCGCAACTCTTCGGCCTGGAAAGGCTCTTCTAAATGGATAAAACGCAAAATCAAATCTTCACTGATCTCACCAATCCCTTTAGGGATCGCGACAGGAATATCCATTCCATCTTGCGCCACCACTGTCGCTAACGCCTTGAGGCGGCCACTATAGACATGAGCCTCCCCTTTGGTGTCTTCTTTCAAAGAATAAATTTCAGTGGAAAGAAGAATCATATAATCCATATACCCAGCAGGACTGCGCAGTTTGCCGATCCAGTGCTGCACATCTTCATTCGAAATGTCCGGCTGACGTAAAAACTTTAAAGCCACATTGGATAAAATACGACGATAGCCCGTTTTCAAATGATAATATCGAGGAAACCGCGTCTCGACGTAATTCAAAAGAATTTCGACATTGTCACTGGCAGAACGGACTTTATCCATATTCTTAAGAGATCCGATCTCGACCTCGACCTGATCCATATAGCGAACCGCTACATCCAGGTTCATCCACTTATGATAATAAAGAAGACGTTCCTCTTTGGCCTCGGCAATATCCAACCAGCGAATTCCACTATCGACCATCTGTGCCCCGAGATTCTCCACAGCCCCTGGATAGATCTCGTCCAGATTAAAACGAATTGCCAGTTCCTTAAGACCATCCAACAAATAGAAATAGGAATCAAAAACTTCCGGGTATCCCATCTCCTGAATATTATTTTCAAGGTCCATCAAGACCTCGCGCAACTCAATGCGCCCCTGAGAGGCTTTAAACATCAACTCGTCTGCAGGCGGTAAGCCCCCCTCGTTCCCCCAGGAGAACCCGGGAGTCAGCAGCAATGCCAGTAAGAACGCTCTTAAAATCATCATAGACCTACCTCCGTATAGATCGGTTCAGGACGAATCGTCCGTGTGTTTGCATCCAAAAACGTATTTATGTCGATAAAGGTGTAACCAAGCTTTTTGATTTCTTGGACAAGGTAGCGAATTTCTCGAGGGTCCCCCGGCTGGTGACCGCGACCATCGTTGGCTGGGATATCCAAAAGATAGGTGTGAAAAAAGAACGAGGCCCAGGCATCACGAAGCACTCGATTGCGTTTGGCGTCTTCGATGATCTGCTTCGCGGATCTGGTTCTTAGAACCTGTTCTGTCAAATAGTTCTGAGGATTTCCCAAACATTCGGGAATCAAACGCTGACCATGCACATCCCCGAAGATCTCATAAGGGAAGAACTGGCCACTCCACTTATCCGCTAAATATTCAACATGAAGATCTTTAAAATACTCTTCACGCAAACTCTTTCCATCGGCGGAGTTCGTGGCGTAATGCAATCTGGGATCATCGCCAGAGCGAATTTCTTTTTGCAAAAGGGTTTCATTCAAACCACTGGCCTTAAAGTTATAGTAGATGACTCGTCCCACATTCCACGGAAAGACTTTTCCAAAAATGATGTAATCCAAAGGACTGGCCTGATAATGGGGTGTCAACCACATGCGAGTCGTCACCCCGGCTTTGTTCATTGAATGCCATCCATCATCAAAGCGACTTAAAACATAGTTCACACTGTCTTCCTGCAAAGGCGCATTTCGAACGGCATCCCAAAATTCAAAATCTTCACCAGAAGCCCCGTTAAAAGGGTTGACGTGACTTTGATACTGATGAGTAATTCCGTGCATGATGAAATTTGCATTCAAGGCTTTCATCTCATTGAGAAAAGTCACAAAAGACTTCTTTCTTTCCATGGGCACGAACTCTTCATTTTCCGCTCGTCCATAACGATAAAGAGGATCGTAAAAAATCGGAATCAAGGAAATATTAATCGGCACTTTTTCTTCTTTAAGAACGTTGATCAATCCATAAAGAAATCCCAGATTCGACACGGGATGAATATCTTCGATTCTGACAAAAGCATATTTCCCGTTATGACGAGGTTGAGCCCCGAGAATATCAAAAAGGACGTCGGCAAAAACCAGATACCGATCGGCTTCATGGATATAGGCAAAGGGAACATCTGCAACAAAAAAACGATTCTTCGATCTGACGATATAAGGAATCACCTCTTTCGTCCCCGTATGCCGGGCCTCTGCCAAAGTTTCAAATTTTGAAAGATCCGTTGGCATTAATTCGGTCTGCTCATAGGGAGCAATAAAGTGCCCCGGCTCTTTGCGACTCCACTCTGCAAATTTGTAGAAGGTTTCTCCCTTATAAAGAATTTCTTTGAAGAACGTCGGTTGCTTCTCTTTATCAAGAAGATGTTTATCCAAAGTCGTGAGCCGCACATAACGTAAGCCCATTTCTTTATCGAGCTGATCGCCCAGTTGCCAGATGTTATATCCTAGCCATGCGACATTCTTTTGGGTTTTTAGATAGTCTTCCAAAAAAGCCCTGGGAATTTTATTATCAAAGTATGAACCAATATAAATATTAGCCTGGCACTTATCCAGCCCTCCGACTTGATAGGACTCAATGGGAGTTACTATCTGTTGATATTCTGGGAAGTGCCCCAAAAGATTTTGCAACATGACGGAATAACTTTTTCCCATCCAATAATCTGGTTTGTCCGTTTTATCATAGTAGATATTAACGCACTGGATTTCCTGATGATTGGTAAATCCTAAAATCGCGGCCAATGATAAAGTGGCCATCGTTCCTATAGCAATGGAAACATCCTTGATTCTCATTGTGTTTGTACCTCCACTTCCTTACCAAAATGGGCCGGAAGCCGATGATCTGTTTTTACCCAGGCAGGCTTCTGCCCGGTTTTTAAACTGTGTCGATAAGTTCGATGGGCTTTTATCGTGGCCGCAACGTTCACAACATTCGCAACAAGCCATCGCACCGGAACCATCAAAGCCTGAGTCCAACCGTTCACCCTGCGCACGGCCCACATCCGCTGAAACACTCTTAACAACATATTCACCGCATTTAAGACAATAAGAGTGTCGAAGACAGGGTTGTCCAACATTTCGGGGACTCGACCAGAAAAAAGCCTAAACCCCGCAAGACCCAAAAGCACTATCACCGATAAAATTACAAGAGCACTGTTGAGCGGTCCTTTGCGATCGCGCAAAAGAAAATAGCGATCCACCCAACTTCCTTGCCATTGAATGTTATCTAAACCTTGATACGCAATCCCCAGGGTCCAACGTGATTTTTGACGAATGCTTGCAAAGAAATCCGAAGGGAAATACTCCCGAGTCGCGATAAACTCTTTACTTCCCCGAGGCATCTCGATTTGCACACAAAGAAATTGACTTCGGAAACCCATAATTTTGGTCATGATCCCTAAGTGATAGTCTTCTGTTAGCGTGTCTTCTTTAAGAAAATGTCCCCCTTGCAAAAGCATCGCACTGAGCATGAGTTCTCTGGATAACAAAGTTCCGACTCCGGCCGAGGGAATTGCCGCCCCCAGCTCTTGCCGAACCAGCAGGTCTTTCGTATGCGATTCACTGAACTCGTCAATATAAACCCCCGCAACCAAAGACCGCTTGGGCACATCAAATGAAAAAACCGGAATTTGAATAAACTCGGACTGACTGCTGAACTGATTTAAAAGTGTCAACGAGTACGGGTGAAGCACATCTTCAGAGTCTTGCATTAAAAACAGATCATACTGAATCCCCGAAACGACTTCGGATTCCAAAATTCTTCGCGCCATCTCGTTAAGCATTTGCCCCTTGGACGTCGGCCCCTGCATGGAATTAACCACCACCATCACTCGCTGCGGGAACAGCTCTTCCAGTCTTTTTGCCTCTCTCCAGGTCTCTGTGTCGTTGGGATAAACACCCAAAAAGAAAGTATAGTTCTCGTACTTGATGCCGCGAATATTCCCGCGAATCATCGGGGCAATCACTTCTGCTTCCTTCCAGTTAGCAATCATAATGGCGATGTTCTTCTGACGAGTTTCCGTCATCCCCATCAATTCTTTGAGGCTGATCCGACGAGGTTTTAGGCGACGGACCAAGGCCACCAAATCAATAAACAAATCATCCAACGTAAAAACAAACGTCACCGTGACAACGGCGTAAACCAAATTCACAAAGAGTTGTTCGAATTCAATGCCCGCGATGTTCATTAGAAATTCCCCCCAACCACCAAAAGACCTTCCGTTGAGGCGGAAGATTCATCTTGTCTAAAATTGTGATAGATAAGTCCGGCCACACTCCATGAATCATTGACCCACAAAAGGCGCGCGCCACCTCGCCCTTGGGTCAAAGAAGGTCCCAGATCTGCAGAGCGACTTTCACGCAAAAAGAGTTCGACATAGGGATCCAAATAAAGATGCGACGTAAGGTTCATGCGATATCCTTGTTTCAACCACAGAGTTGAAACTGGAGTGCTTGAAAGCCGAGGCAGATAAGCACTTTCGGCATAGATCTCCGTGAATACGCCCGGGAGCTTCACGGGCACCCACGACCAGAAGTCGCCGAAGCTCAGAACGGCGCGAGGGTCCCACTCGCTTTGTTTTTCTGTTTGCGACAGGTTCGTTCGCACTCCCCCTTGCAAAGAAAGAGATATTTTTCGCAGATAAGTCATCTGCACACCTAAAGCGGGATGGAGTGTGTTATCAAAATACTTATTTTGAGCGCCGGGCGTCTGATACTGAAGTGAGATTCCCAAATAAGGACGAAGCTCCCAGTGTTCATCTTGCCAAATGGAAATGTAAGAGCGCAGTCGACTTTCTGTGACGACGTCATATTTTTGGTAGTAAGTACTTTCCGAATAAAGTTCTTGCCGAAACTTTTTTACCAACTTGTAAGACATCGCCTCTTCAGCTTCGGAAGCTTGAGACAAAGACGTCATCAAGACAATAAGACCTACAACGTACAAAACACATCTCGATGAGATTTTCATAATTCACCCACAAAAAGTTGAATCAACGCTAATCGAGGACCTTTGAGAATAGTAATTAAACTGATGTAACAATAATAAAGTTGCCAAAGAATAATTCCCCGCCATAGTTTACGACGCATGAAAAACATAGTTGTTGTATTCGGAACGAGACCTGAAGCCATCAAACTTGCCCCTTTTATTCTTCAAGCAAAAAGCGATCGCCGCTTTCGCACCTATGTTTGCTCTACAGGACAACATCGCGAAATGCTTAAGCCTCTCTTAAACTTTTTCGACATCACTCCGGATTTTGATTTGGATTTGATGAAACCAGGACAATCACTGGCAGACATTTCTATTGGCGTTATGAGAGGACTTCATGACATCTTGAACACTCACAAGATGGATGCCGTTGTGGTGCAGGGAGATACAACGAGTTGTTTTATTGCAAGTCTGATTGCTTTTTATCATAAGGTGCCGGTCATGCATGTCGAAGCGGGGTTGCGCTCTGGAGACATCTACTCCCCTTACCCGGAGGAATTCAATCGCAAGGCCACGGGGCTTGTGGCCTCTTTGCACTTTTCGCCCACCGAACCCTCACGCGAGAATCTTCTCCGCGAACACTATCCCGATGAAGATATCTATGTTACCGGCAATACCGGGATCGACGCGCTCTTCACGGTCATAAAGAAGTTAGCGGATTCCCCTGAACTCAGAGCCTCGCTGGATAAAACCTATTCTTTTCTTAATCCTAAAAAGAAGTTCATTTTAGTCACAGTTCATCGTCGCGAATCTTTCGGAACCCCCATGGAAGAAGTCATGAAAGGATTGGTCTCTTTATCTCAAAGGGAAGATGTTGAACTTCTAATTCCTCTGCATATGAATCCCCAGGTGCGGGCCTCCGCAGAAAAGATCTTCGGTGCCCACGCCCAATGGATCGACAAAGGTCATCCTGCGCACATGGGGCAAAGTCGCATCTGGCTTTGTGAGCCTGTCGACTATGTTCCCTTCGTTTATCTGATGAATCGAGCTCATCTTATCATCACGGATTCTGGTGGCGTGCAAGAGGAGGCCCCATCGCTGGGAAAACCCATTCTTGTCGCGCGGGAAAAAACCGAGCGCCCCGAGGCCATTGCCGCGGGCACCTCAAAGCTTATTCCTCTGGAAGAAAAGACCTTCGTAGCTACGGCGGCTGAAGTCTTAGATAATCCCGAGATCTATCGCCGGATGTCTCAAGCTAAAAATCCGTTTGGCGACGGGAAAGCCTGCGAGAGGATTTTAAATATTATGGCGGAAAGACTTTGACATTAAGCCATCATGGGACCCAATCTAATTTAGCTGGGGGATTGCTTTGATGGATAACACTCATAACGGAAGAAAAGTTCTGATCGTGGGAAACGTCAACGACGAACGTCGCAGTGAGGGCTTTGTTTATGTCCAAGACTTTTCGCCATCGGATCGAGTTCTTCAAGCGCTAAAGAAGCTGGGCCTTTTCTGGGGGATCGCCATTTTATCCATTCTTATCCCGGTCTTTCACTTTGTGACTGTGCCCCTGTTTTTCTTTCTTGGATTATTCTTCGCCTTTCGAAGCTATAAAGCTGAGGGCAAAGTCTTAGGCGGAGAAACTGTCTGCCCTCATTGCCAGTATCCAGTAAAAATTAAGTCCACCGAACTGCAATGGCCCCTGTCAGAAATTTGTCAAAACTGCGCACGAGTGGTACGCATGGAACGAAAAGAAGTTGTGTAATCTGGCATAGTTCCTCTATGCTATTTAAATGAATAAAGTCGGTTTCTTTTTTGTTTTCAGCCTTTGGCTTCCACTGACCACTAATGCTTTTGAACTTGCTGCGGGCTTAACTCCTCCGAAACAGCAAAAAATTCTTATCAATTATTCAGGCCTATTTCATGACAAGTCAGATTTCCCTCAAGAGCGGGCTTCGACCTCCTATCAAACCGCCGATTTTTCGATTCCGGTCTACAAGTCGGAGGTCGATTCCGTCACGGTTTCTCTGAGCGGAACGCAGTTCTCAGTTCGCCCTGCGCAGAACAATTTTTCTGAGCTCTATGATCTTAAGTTAGGCTTGGGATACACCAAAGCTTTGGATGAACAACGTTTGTGGTCCGTCTCTGCCCGCTATGGTTCAGCCAGCGATAAACCCTTTGAAGCAGCCAATGTCACGACTTTGGGAATGACTGCATTCTATTCGTTTCCTAGTGACGAAACCAGCCGCTGGTTGCTTTTGGTGGACTATTCAAACAACCGCCCTATTCTTAATAATATCCCACTGCCGGGATTTGCTTATTTCTATTATCCCTCTAAAGAATTCCGCGCGGTGTTCGGAGCCCCCTTTGCTTCCATCAACTGGAATTTCAGCGAAAAATGGGTCTTGGATCTTTTTGCTTTAGTTCCTTGGATTCTTAAAAGCTCTCTCAGCTATAAACTCAATGAATATGCGCGAGTTTACAGTGGAATTGACTTCTCGCAGGTCACTTACTATTTGTATGGCCGCCAAAATGAAAAAGATCGTCTTTTTTACGACGAAAAGAAGATTTTTCTAGGGCTAAAGACTCCGTTGTCTAGAAATATTTTTGCAGAGATCGAGGCCGGCCATGCCTTTGATCGATCCTTCTTTATTTCTGAGAACTATACGACGAATCCAGAGGCGCCCGTGGATATTGGGAACGCTTATTACGGAAAGCTATCCGTAAAAATGTTTTTCTAGCCTCCCGCCCTCCCTTAGGATCGCCTCCACCGTCAAATCTTTTGACACCCTTGAAATCGTTTCCCTCTGAGAGCTTCCCTCGGGAAGCTGGAGCGCTCGTCTGTTATATTGTCGGCATGAAACGACTCGCTCTTTTACTCTGCCTTCTTTTAGCCTATTCAGCCCCCGGTTTTGCCAAGGTCCCCGCGTGCATGGACAAAAAAGAACGCCTTGAATTCAATGAAAGTCAGGTTTTAACTTGGCGGGATTTAATGGAAAAGAAATTCACCGCTCGCGCTTTCATCAAAGGCGTCATCGTTCGCATCATGGAGGACCGCCAAAAGCATGTTCATTTTGAGGTGGATCTTGATGCAGATCTTTCCACCAATGAAGATCGCATCGAAGTCATTTACAACACCAAGTTTGGTCCCCTTCCCGAAAACCGTTCTGGAGATGAGCTTATCGCCTGTGGAGACTTTGTTGCTGACCCCTATTCGCCATTTAAAGCGGTTATTCATTGGTTGCATGTCAGCCCCAAGAAGAGCGCTCACGATGACGGATATTTAGCAATAAACGGTGTCGTCACGGGACTGATCGACTCGAAGTCGGGGCAATAAAATGAATTACATTCTTCTTCTTCTTCTACCCTTTGTTTTGATAGCCTGCGCTCCTCTCGCCCCCGAGGTCGATCTCTCTCAAACTTCGGCTGTGATCTACCATGAGGACACACGCCAGGAGGTCGAAAAAACCAGTTCCGTGTCATCTCTAGCACAAGCCACCGTCACTCTTGTCGAGGGGCGACTTATCTCTCAAAACGCCGACACCACATGGTCTTTGGGAACACGGCCTCTAGAAAAAAGCTATCCCCTTTGTGCTGATGAGAAGTTCTTAAAGCAACCCGTCTTGGGATTTTGTTCTGGCGTTTTAGTTGCCCCCGATAAAATTCTGACCGCCGGGCATTGTGTCGCCGAAAAAGACATCTGTAAAAATACAAAGTTTATCTTTGGCTGGGATCTAGAAAGATCTCAACACAAAACCCTCGCAAACTCTGAGGTCTTTCACTGCAAAAATATTTTACGCCAAGAGAATAACCGCAGCAAAGGCATCGACTATGCTATCATTGAATTGGATCGCCCCGCGAAGGGAATACAACCTGTCAGTATCGCCAAGGACGCACTTCATAAACGCGGTGATTTGGTTTTAAGCCTTTCTTATCCGATGGGACTGCCTCTGAAACAAGATATCGGCAAAGTCCTTGAAAGCGCGGACGGATCCTACACTCTCAAAGTGGAAGTTGACACCTTTATGGGAAGTTCGGGCTCTCCGCTTTTTAATGGCAAGGGCGAGCTCCTTGGCATCTTGAGTAGTGGCATGGAAGATTTTTTGGAAGATGACATCTATCGGGTTCAATCCGAAGGTGGCTGTATTAACTTTCATCGCTGTAAAAATGGGACCTGCTTTGGAGAAAGGTTCTTTAAAACTTCAAACATTGACCTTTAACAAAAGAATCAGTCCGCTTTAGTCAGACGCCGTTATCTTTTCTAGACTGCATCCATGAACACAAAGCGCCTGCCTTGGTGGACCTGGGTCGTCCCATTCCTTGTATTGATTCTCGCCACTCTGGCTAGCCGCCAGTTCGTGGTCGCTCAAGGCATCTATTGGATCTACTTTCCCGTCAATATTGCCATTGCCATGAGTCTTTGGTGGGGCCCACGGGTTCTGATCGCGGTCTATCTCAATGCACTTTTCGCAGCCCCCCTCTTAGGTCTTCCCAATCCCCTCCTCTATCCGATTTATGCGGTTCCTGAAACCCTGGAGGTCTTCTTTGCCTGGATGCTGGTCCGCGAACGCTTTAAGCTTATGACTTGTTGGAGGCCGAACCCCAAAAACATCAGTCTTTTCTTTGTCTATGGCCTTCTGATTCCGTCCCTTGTGAGTTCCATCGCCATTCAAACACTCTTTGTCTTAACTGGTGTAACCGACAAGTCTCAACTTCTATGGTTTTCTTTGGTGACAATCATAGGAGATCTTACGGGGGCCGTTCTTATTTGTTTGTCTCTTCTTATTCTTGTGACTCCCGTTCTGTATAGATCAGGCCTGTCTTACTTCCCCAATAACTCTTTGCCCCCTTTACGCTTAGATCGGGTTCCTCGAAAAGAAAAATTTCTTTGGGTGGCGATCTTGGCAGGAAGCCTGGTATTGGGGATCTCCCTTCCTCTTTCTCAAACTTGGTATGTCTATGGAATACTTATCTTGATATCCTCGGCCTGGTATGGACTTTATGCCGCACTCTTAATCAATACCTGGATCATGGCTATCACTGTGATCCTTCCTAAGTTGTTGGGTCTTCCCTGGGCAAACGATCCCGTCTTGATCCACACCCCCGCAACACTGCTGACGCTGTGTTTTTGTTCTCTGGTGACCGGATCTGCAGTCACCTCTTTGACCGGAAAACTCGTCACCATCCGAGAAACAGAACGAGAATTGAAAACCGCCAAAGAACAAGCGGAAGAGGCCTCTTTGGCAAAATCAGAGTTTTTAGCGAGGATGAGTCATGAGATTCGCACACCGCTAAATTCGGTGTTAGGAATGTTAGAGCTTTTAAAAGAAACTCAACTATCAAAGGATCAAGAACGCTATCTCACGCTTTTCAGTCATGCCGGAGAAAATCTAAAAGCATTGATCAATGATCTCCTGGACTTTTCGAAAATTGAAGCCAAGGCTTTGACGGTAGAAAATACCAGTTATGATTTACACTCCACCATCCGCAGCGTGTTTGAAATTCTGCAGATCAAAGCCGAAGAAAAGGGATTGAACTTCATACTGAATATCAGTCGAGAAGTCCCCAAATACCAATGGGGAGATCCCACTCGCGTTCGTCAGGTTCTTTTTAATCTTATCGGAAATGCTTTGAAGTTCACCGACGAGGGAGTCGTTCAAGTCACAGTCAAAATTGTACAAGAACGAGGAGAAAAGCTAATGATCGAGGTGCAAGACACCGGGATTGGAATTCCTCGAGAAAAACAATCAGGCTTGTTCTCCCCTTTCTTTCAGGCAGACCCTGGAATCACTCGAAAATATGGCGGCACAGGTTTGGGTTTGGTCATTTCAAAAAATCTGGTCGAGATCATGGGTGGCAGTATGGATGTCAAAAGTCTTGCAGGACGAGGAACCACCTTTCGAATCTATCTTCCGCATCGTCCCGATCTAAACCCGCGAATCGAAAGAAAGGCCTCTGTCGAGACCTCCTGGGCCGACCTCTTCCCGCATCGCCGTTTTAACCTTCTGCTGGTCGACGATTCAGAGGACAATCGCGTTCTGATGATTCACTACCTAAAAAACCTGCCCTTTGATTGCGACGAGGCTAAAAACGGAGAAGAGGCGGTCGATAAATTTAGAAAGAACAAGTACGACCTGATTTTTATGGATATGCAAATGCCCATCATGACGGGCTATAAAGCCACGGAGCTGATTCGTTTTTGGGAGAAAGAAAAAAACCTGACTCCGATCCCGATCATCGCCCTCACTGCCACGGCTGTCGTGGAAGATCTTCAACGGGCTCTTGCCAGTGGCTGCAACTCTTACGCGGTAAAGCCGGTGAAGAAAAGTGAGATCCTGGAAATTCTAGTTCAACATTTAACCCTAAAATCTTCGAGCCATTCATATAAAGACTCTCCAGGACCTGATCTTTAACTGTCACTATTGCAACAGATAGAAAAGCCCATCTCCGGTGAATTTAAAAATTCGGCTGCAGTATGAATCCAGAATCAAAAGTTCTCCATTTAATTTAACCATCGACGATATATTCGAAGGGCGCGGATAACAGGAAGGCTCCCCAGCAATAGATGAAACCTCGAAACTCAGATAGCTGTCGCCTGCATAAAAGCTATGATAGTATAAGCTCGTTTGCGCCACCCCTGGACCTGCTATCCGGAGTCGATATCCATCAAAGAGCATGGACGTAATACTATTTGTATCCACAATCCCACTAACATCCATATCGATTCCCAGCGGAGATCCATCCAGATCATAAACGGATATCCCACTTGTAGATGCCGCATATATTCGATTTTCATGAACACTGAAATCATAAAACGACATCCCGTCCCCTATCGTGGCTACAAAGACTCCATTGTTATCCATCTTTGAAATTGCTGAGTTATAGCTGACCTCATAAATCCCTCCGAATGAATCACTGCGAATTCTTTTGGTCATAGATGAAGATCGGGCGGATATGAACGCTCCCGTGGACGTAAACTTCTTTATTTTCGAATTGCCCACATCAAGAACATGAATATTTCCATCACTATCCACTGTCACACTCGAAGGAAATTTAAACTCGACATTGCCGCTCCCCTCACTACCGAAAGAAAAAAGGAAGTTCCCCTGAGAGTCGAACTTCTGAATGCGGTGATTCTCTGAATCCGCAACGTAGATATTACCTCCAGAGTCCGCAGCCATATCCCTCGGCCTATTGAGATACCCCGGTTCTGAGGAAACTCCGCCAAATGTCTTCTGTAAAATTCCCGCAGAGGAGTATTTTCGAACACTACCGCCTGCGGAAACATATAAGTTATCACTAACATCAATCGCCAGTCCTGCCGCGAAATCTATAGTTAACTTTGATAGAAACACTCCAGAAGAATTAAATTTTTGAACTTTCGGATGTTCCGAAACATAGATGTTTCCCAAGGAGTCCACCACCACTCCCCGTGTAAAGGAAGACAGCTGGCCATCGCCGTTTCCTGGAACTCCAAACTTACTAACGTAGGCACCGGTCCCATCGAATTTCTGAATGCGTCCATTCCCCCGCTCAAGAACATGGATATTGCCACTAGAATCCACAGCCAAAGAAATCGGAAGATTAAACTGCCCATCACCACTGCCAAATGAACCAAACTGACTAACATAATCGCCTGACGCGGTAAATATTTGCACCCGATGATTATTCGTATCCGCAACCAAGATA
>JAHRXB010000069.1 GCA_019104905.1 Bdellovibrio sp. | reverse complement strand
CCGTCCAATGATTTGCTGGTACAAACTCACGGACTCTGTGGGTCTCAAAATAGCAATGACATCCACATGGGGCGCATCAAACCCCGTGGTTAAAACAGAGACATTCACCAGGAACTTCAACTTTTGCTCTTTGAAGGCCGCGATGATCTCATCACGTTCTTGATCCGGAGTATCTCCGACCACCAAAGCCGCCACATAGGGAGGAAGATTCTGCATGATCTCAACAGCATGAGTGATGGCACTGGTAAAGATCATGACACCTTTACGATCAGCCGCCATATCCACAATATTTTTCACGATCAAAGGTGTGATGCGCTTTTGATCTTTCAACAACTCTTCGACCTGAGACATCACAAAGCGCCCGTGATGTAACTTCAAGCTGGAAAAATCATAACAGGCTACCGGGGAATCAATCTTAATCGGCGGCGTTAGAAATTGATTCTTAATCAAATGTCGAATCGATAATTCATAAATACATTTTTTGAAAAAACGATCTTCGTCGGTGTGTTGAATCTTTTTAGGGGCGTGATATTGATAGATCCACCCCAACCCCAAACGATAGGGGGTCGCGGTCAGACCCAAGATACACAGAGAGGGATTGAATTCCTGCAGCTTTGAAATCACTTGCAGATACTGAGTCTCACCATCCACCGAAACCCGATGGCACTCGTCGATCACCAACAACGAAAAATTCTTAAAAAACTCTTCCGGGGCCCTGGCGATCGACTGAATACTGCCAAAGATGACCTTTTGATCCATCTCTTTGCGATTCAAGCCTGCCGAATAGATGCCGGCCTCTAAGCCGAAGGAAAGATATTTTGCATGGTTTTGTTCGACCAGCTCGCGCACATGCGCCATGACCAAAACTCGCCCCTTTGCCAAACGAGCCAGTTCTGCGATCACCAAACTTTTTCCAGCCCCTGTGGGTAAAACGACAACGGCGGGAGCTTTCTCCTGACGAAAATGCCGGAGCGTCGCCTGAACAGCCTCGTGTTGGTAGGGACGAAGTTGATACATATTTTTTAAAACCGTCTTTAAGGATTTTTCACCGGAAAAGTACAAATAAACTCGCAGCCTTTGTCGGGAGCACTCTTCACCGCCACAGAACCCCCGTGGCTTTGCATGATGTGTTTCACGATGGCCAGTCCCAAGCCGGTCCCTCCCGCATCTCGCGTGCGGCCCTTATCAACACGATAGAATCTTTCAAAAAGGCGATCAAGATGCTCTTCAGGAATTCCTGGTCCATCGTCAATCACGCGCAAGATCACGGAGCCTTTGCTGTCACCTTCCCAGCGAATTTGAACTGATTTTCCCTGAGGAATGAACTTGATCGCATTAGAAACAAGATTGCGTAAAACTTGTTCCACCTTATGCGCATCGGCCATAAAAGGAGGCACTTCACCAATCACACGGATGGAGATATTCTTTTCCGCCGCCAAAACCGTCAGCTCCGAAACAATCTGTTCAGAGATTTGTAACGGATGAATCAACTCAAGCTTAATTTCAGACTGAGATTCTAAGGTACTTAAACTAAGAAGATCATTCACAAGATCCATCAAACGATCAATATTTCTAGAAACCACATCTAAGAATTTTCCAGCCTGATCATAATGACCCGTCTTCACGTCCTCTTTCAAGGTGTCCACGTATCCCTTGATCGAGGTCAGCGGAGTACGCAGCTCGTGAGAGGCGTTGCCGACGAAATCAATACGGATTTGTTCGACCTTTTTAAGTTCTGTGATGTCATGGAAAATACCGACGACACCATAGATCTCTTTAGTCTTCTCGTTGCGGATGGGGTTCACTGACACCGCAAAATAGCGAGGCGTGTTGTCTACCAAAGTAGGAAGCTTCACAGTAAAACGCTGAACCTTCCCTGCTCGCAAGGCTCTTTCAAACCCCTCCAGAACATCTGAAGAGCGAATCGCGTCACTCAGACGCAAAACAGGCGCATTCACCTGGTCTGTCGATAGAAACTGGGCGGCAAACTGAGAGTTAAAATAAAGAATCTTTTCGTCAAGACTGATGCTGACCAGCCCTTCGGCGACGGCGCTCATAAAAGCCTGGGACTCTTCTTGGGCTTGAAGATACTGCGCTTTGCGCTTCTTCATTTTGCGATGAATGTGATCCAGCGCCACGTCCAACTCAGAGACCGAATCCATCTCGTCATCGAGTAAATCCTCATCCTGGGGATCGACCAGATCGCCATAGGTTCTTTTGCTGGAAATGCGCAAAGCCTTTAAAATAAGACGATGAATAGGACGTGCAAAACGATACGACGTGATCGCCGCGACGATCACACTAAATAAGAAGAAATTCAAAAGGGCTTCATTATAAACAAAGGGTCGAACGCGATAACGGACATCAATAACTGAAATCACCGCGACAAACAGAATGTTGAAGGCCAACATCTGATAGAAAAAATACTTCCAATAAACTCGCCAAGGGAATCTTACAAATCGCTTCATGCGATTTCTACTTTAACCCGATATCCGACCCCGCGGATAGTCTCAATGCGATCTCCCCACTCCCCTAACTTCTTGCGTAATCCGAAAACGTGGGTGTCTATGGTGCGTCCAACCACATTAATGCCCTCACCCTGGATGTTTTCAATCAACTGTTCCCGAGTCAGAACACAGCCGTGGTTCTGAACCAGCGCCCCTAAGAGCTTAAATTCAGAGGGAGTCAGATGCAGGACTTCACCATTGTAGGAAATTTCGTAGGATTTAAAGTTCATTCGTAAACCCGCCAACTGATACTCCCCCTCTGCGGAGGTCGCCGGGGATCCCCCTTGAGCACGACGCAAAAGAGCCTTCACGCGAGCGATAAAAACGGACGGGTTAAAGGGTTTCGTCATATAATCGTCAGCACCCTTTTCAAGCCCTGCGACAATATCCTGGGGTTCTGCCTTAGCCGTCACCATCAAAACAGAGGCTTGAGGATTTTTGGCCTTCACTTTATCAACGATATCAACCCCACTGAGGCCCGGAAGCATCCAATCCAGAACAAAAAGCTGGTAGTTGCCGTTACGATTCAGTTCGTTCAAAGCTTCTTCGGCGGAAGCGCTTTCCGTCACACGATATCCTTGACGGAGAAGATGCAAGGCCATGAGCTCCCGGATCTCCTGTTCATCTTCCACCACTAAAACTTGAATCGAACTGTCAGCCAAACTTGCCCCCGTGTCGAACGTCTTTCCCAGTAAACGCAAAGATCACATCTTCGGCGATATTGGTGGCATGATCCCCCAAACGCTCCAGATTTCTTGCAATAAGAATCAAATCCAGGCCGGCATCCACATCATCAGAGTGGGCCTTCATATGAGCGACGGAATCTTTGAAAACTTTATTTTTTAAGCCGTCAATCTCGTCATCCATTAAAAGAATCTTTTTTGCCTGTTCGACATCACCTCGAACGAAACAGTCTAATGAGCCCTTCACCATACGACCGGCGATTTCAGACATCTTCTGAATATCATTCAGTTGCGATTGAATCGGCTTACGACCTAGATAGTCCTTGCCAGAATAAGAGATATTAACAGCCTGATCACCCATGCGCTCAAGATCATTGTTGATTTTAATCACCGAAAGAATCAGGCGCAGATCTTTCGCCACAGGCCCCTGCTTCGCAAGAATATTCATGCATGCATTGTCGACTTTGATGTGATCTTCATTGATCAATTTTTCAATCGCATGAACTTCTTCAAAAAGACTTTGATCACGAGACAGTAACGCGAGTGTTGCTTGCGCCAAAGATTTTTCCACGTGACCACCCATCAGAAGAATCATCTTTTTTAGGTCTTCAATTTGAGTGTCGATCGCTCTTTCCATGATTTACCCTCAGCGCTTGGCTTTCTTTATAATTATTTATGAAATAAAAACACCGCTTAACACGGCATCCATAAGGATTCTAACAGAATCTTAACACACTTTAAAAGAGAACTTGGGCCGCCAGTTCCACTTTAGAGCGATCTCTCGCTCCGGCAGCGAAATTATCGCCGTAACGGGTATGATCCACCGCCATCGCGGCGCGAATGTCGTCCGTCACCTGATACGCCAGAGAAGCGATAACTGTTTGCAGCTCCTTACCATCCTCCCCCACAACAGGGTTCAGATAATCATAACGAAGTAAAACCTCGGATTTGGGGCCGGTACTGAAAATCACATAAAGACTTCCCCCCTGACCGCTCACGGACTCCCCCGACAGAGTCGTCACGTCCAGCCCCTCCACCATCTTCAAATCCCGGATCGCATCGGCGGGATCCTTTGTCCCTAAATACTCAAGACCCATTTGCCACTCTTCTTGAATCTGATAGGTCACGAGGGCCTGGATGCGCTCTTTCAAACCCACCTCTTCCCCGTACAAATCGTAATTACCTCGCACATAGTTCACAGAGAACGCCCAGGGAGACCACGGAGTGACTCGCACAAATAAGGAGCCCTCTTTGTGGGGACCCGCTTCCTTCTTTTCCGCCCCTTCACCGTTGGCCAAAGTAAAAGCCCACTCGCCCAGGTCTTCAGGAAGCTCTGACATAAATGAAAATCCCAAATCTGAATAATCCAAGTACTTCCACTTTTCTGTCATCGCCCAAGTCTCTTTTCCCAAGAAGCGATAGGACCATGTTTCATATTGAGCTTGCTGCCAGACCTGAGGGATCAACCCAACGCGCAGGGCGTGCATCCCTTGAAAAAGACTCACAACATCCAAATGAGCCTCACGGACTTTGACATCAAAACGTTCCGTGGACGAGGTCTTTTCTTCCGAACCTTCAAAGCTGACCACCATCAGATTGTCTTCCTTAAGAGGAGCCTTTAAATCCACGAAGAAGGAGGGAACGCCAAAGGCTGAATTTCCACGCTCTCCTGTGGGAAGACTCCACACGGAGGCATTCAGGTCCAACTCCCCTGAAATCTCAACTTCAGACAGCGCCTTGGCCTGACCCCAGACTAAAACGAAAAATAAAATACAAAAGATGTTTTTTTTCATGCCTCTCATGCTGCCATTTTTATATACTAATGCCAAGAAAGGAGAACTTTATCGTGTCATGTCGTGTATCCGCTATTGATATTGGCTCCAACGCCATTCGCATGATGGTCGCCGACATTGATGATCGTTCTCCGACCCTCCACGTTGTGAAAAGATTCCGAGCGGCTGTACGCTTAGGGCACGACGTTTTTACCACAGGAGTCATCACCCCGACCTCTCTGGATTTTGCCAAAGCCACCTTTCATCGCTATGCGGAAACCAATCGAGAGCTCAACGTCCTTCATTGCCGGGCGGTTGCCACCAGTGCGTGCCGGGAAGCCAAAAACCGCGATCACTTCGTCGAAGAGATTCTTAAAAGTTCCGGCATCAAAATTGAGGTCATCGACGGGACCGAGGAAGGACGCCTCATCCACCTGGCCGTTCGCAAAGAATTGGATCTGGATAATAAGAAAACCATGCTGATCGATGTGGGCGGCGGAAGTGTGGAGGTCACCTTCTCAAAAGGTGATAAGATGTTGGCCACCCGCTCTTTCCCGATGGGCACAGTGCGTGTCCTTGAGAACCTGACCAAAAGAAATCTGAATGAAAGCCACCTCAACATTATTATGGGCGAATTCATAACCAGTCTTGGTGAACACATCTACAAGAACTGTGATCACGATCCGATCGATTTTGCCATTGGGACTGGCGGAAATCTGGAGTGTTTGGGAAAACTCAAAGTGCAGCTTCTAAAACGAACCCCTCATACATTTTTGACTCTTCAAGAACTTGGAATGATTATTGAGCGCCTGCGCCCCCTTAAAATTAAAGAGCGCATTGAGAAACTGGAGCTACGCCCCGACCGGGCTGATGTGATTATTCCGGCTGCGATGTTAGTACAAACAATCATGCGACAAGCTGAGACAGAAAAGATCTTAATCCCCAGCGTGGGATTGCGCGATGGACTGGTCTGGTCTATGAGCGCGCCTCGCCCTTAACAAATGACACCTGCAAACCACCCTGGGGTGGTGATCTCAAAATCATCTTTAAATGGTGCAATTCTGCGATCTTCTCAACAATAGAAAGGCCCAAGCCCGAACCCGCTTCCTTCTGTCCCTCCGGCCGATAAAATCTTTCTCGCACCCGCTCAAGAATCTCCGCAGGCAATCCAGGACCGTTATCAGAAATTGAAAACTCCTGCGAGTTCATCTTAAAGGAGATCTCAACGCCCCGGGGTGAGTACTTTAGACTGTTTTCAATTAAGTTCTTAAACATCACACCCAACAATACTTCATCACCCTCCAAAACAAAGGGTTCTTGCACGTCCAGGCGGACCTGCGCCTGCTGTCGTTCAATCAGATGTTTGAGTTCGTCTTGTTGCTTAGTAAAAACATCCGGCAACTGAATTGGCATATACCTTTGAGATTTTTGTTCATCCAATCGCGACAAAGTCAAAAGCTGCTCAATCAGATGATTGGTTCGATCCACACCGAGCATGATTTTGTCGGCTTGTTTTTTTAAATGCCCCTCATCCACTTCCATCGCCAAAATCTCTGCTTGAACTCGAATTGCTGTCAGTGGCGTTTTCAGTTCATGGGCTGCATCGGCGGTAAAACGTCGCTCCTTGTCCATCTGAGTGCGAATTTTCTCAATCAAACGATTCAACTCTGCCTTCAGGTTTCTCAATTCAAAAGGAACTTCCGTCGAGAACTTCTCTAAGTGATTGGGGTCTCGCTGCTGGATCTCTTGTTGCAGGCGAGTGAGAGGACGAAAGCCCCACCACAAACTTAAATAGGTCACAAGTCCTAAAGCCAGCAACCCGATAAGCCAGGGCGCCCAGAACTTTTCAACAACCTCTTTAAGAATTTTAGTTCTCACCGACGTGGGATAACCTGCCGAGGCAGAAAGCCCGGTCAGGGAATTGTGATGGGTAAAAACCCGGTACTCCTCACCGCCACTATAAATTCTATAAAAACCGTCTTGATCAAACGAGCTCGGCAGAACATTCCCCCGTTTATCGGCGAAAAGAACGTTTTCTTCCTTATTCCAAACAACGAAGTGAATCTTGTACTCGTCATCATCGTCGTCTTTTTCAGAGAAACGCAGTTCTGGCAAATTCTGATAATCCATGGGCACAGTCAGCATCTGAGCGGTTTGAGTCATCTGCTGATCCAAAACTTCGTACAACTCTTTGTAGCTGGCTCGTCCCAAAACGAAAATCAAAAGAATCCAACAAAAACTCAGAGCAAAAAAAAGTGGAAGAAGAATCCGTAAAAACAAGGACTGTCGCATTTACTCTTCCCCCAACTGATAACCCGAACCCCGCACGGTTTTGATTATCTCTTTCCCCAGCTTTTTTCTTAAGCTATGCACATGCACTTCCACAGAGTTGCTTTCAATCCCCTCGTTCCAACCGTAAAGAGAGCTTTCCAGCTCTTCACGAGAATAAATATTATGGGGGTGCTCCATCAGGAACAAAAGCAATCTGAGCTCTTTTCCGCGAACGTCGATTTCAGCTTCTTTGAGCATGACTTTTTGAGAATCGGGAAACACCGTCAGATCCCGCCACTTCAAGGTCGCCACAGCGCGCCCCTGACTGCGTCTTTGCAAAGCGCGCAGGCGAGCGGCGACTTCTCCAAGGGCAAAGGGCTTTGGCAAATAATCATCGGCCCCCGAATCCAAACCTTGAATACGATCTTCCACAGAGCTTTTGGCTGTTAAAAGTAAAACCGGAATCTTGTTGTCTGCCGCACGCAATTTTTTTAGAAACTCAAGACCGGACACTCGAGGAAGACCTATGTCTAACACAATCACATCAAACTGGTCTGTCTTCAGAGCGGACTGAGCACTTTCCACGTCTTGCACCCAATCCACGGTAAACCCTTGCTTGGTCAGACCAAGCTGGATTCCATCGCCCACAAGATGATCATCCTCAATCAGTAAGATTCGCATACGTCATCTTCTTTTATATCTGTTTATCGCAGAGAATACCAAGGTTTCATCATGACAGCGTCCGTCGAGGACGGAGGCCGCAGCAATGATGCTGGGCCTCGGACTGACTCGCACAAATGTTTAATCTTCAATTTCAGATTTAACAATCGAACCGTCTACGGGATTAAAATAGATTTCAACTTTCTGGCCTTCTTTATTGGTTCCATAGATCTCATAGCATGTTCCAGGAGTTTTGAATTTTCTAATCTTATATCCGTCTGCTTCGGCTTTCTTTTTAAAGTCCGCCTCGCTCATCCATTTTTCTTTAGGCTCATCCGTACAGTTCTTCTTTGCAAACGCCACGGAACCCGCCAAAAGTGCCACAGTCACAATCAATAGCTTTTTCATTTCTCTTCTCCTTAAAAAGATCCAGGATCATTCCTGTCTCATGGGTCTAGAATGAACCTGAATTCTTAAGCCAATCTTAAAATAAATAAAAAAACCAGCTCCCGACAACTTCTTGACAGAACACATAGTAAAACGTCACCCCTCCCACAATGAGACACTTATCTTCTGTGGACCTCGAACCATCTACAATATAACCCCATCCCCCACCGCCCCCGCTGGCACCGCTCTTGCCTTTATTCAGGTTGAGACAAAACTCGAGGTGGTTATGAATTTCAATAAAACGTCCCTGAATGTCCTGGTTGCGACGGCTCTAGCTGGTGCTTTGACGGTGGGCGCGCCCTGCCCCGCGAAAGCTCTTCAACTACCTTGGAAGACGGCGTCCGCAGCCCCTCAAACTCAATCTTCTCAAACAATAGTCCTGGCCGTTGATGGCCTTAGCTACACCGCTTTCTTGGCCGCACAAAAACAGGGGATGTTTAAAGACTTCACGAATGTCGGCGCCCACGTCGCCCCTTTTCCTTCAATGACAGATCTTTCCTGGGCCACCTTCACTCATACCTCTCAACTCTTCGGCCCCGCAGGTCGCATTAAATCCGTCGAAGCCACTTATTTTGATGAATCGACACAATCTATTCAAGGGGACCCTCGCGATTACTATCGCCGTTTGGCTTTCCCTAAATATTACATGGGAGCATTTGACGCCTTTTTCAATCCTTACGTTGAAGCCCTCATGTATTTCCCAACTCAAGAAGTTCCGAAGTTAGAAATGAAAACCGTAGTGGACGATCTTTTAGCGGCCAAACCCAAAAAAGTTCATACGGGTTACATTGGAGCGATTGATTCCACGGCCCACACTCAGAAAGATCGTCTTTTCCCTGTCATCAAAGCTCTTGATATGGAAATCACCCGCCTTATTAAATCATATAAAGAAAAAGGCCAAGACGTTGAGATCGTTCTTGTTTCGGATCATGGCAATATCGGCCGCTTCCAAGAAGGACAACCCGAACAAGAATTGATCGGAGTTGATATAGCCAAGATCATTGAGCGCGCGGGCTTTAACAACGTTCAACAACTCAAAGAACAAAAAGACGTCGCCGTCCCCCTCATGGCGTTGGGAACTTGGGGACCTGTGTACATGAAAGACCGCAAAATGATGAAAAATCTGATCCAAGAGTTCCGCAAGGAAACTTGGTTTGATATGGCGGTTTACGTGAATAGAAATACGGCTCAAGAAACATTGATGACCGTCATTAGCTCCACAGGAGAAGCCAAGGTTCAGTTCGATAAGAAGAACAACCTTTATTACTACTTTGCCGAGGCCGGAAATCCTCTGCAAATCCCTCAGGAATTTCTTTCAACCCCAGCAGCTCCTAAAGCCATCAAAGCGGCTGAGGTTTTTAACATCACAGCCAAATCCAACTACCCTGATTCTTTGTTCCGCCTTGTTGAATCGGCTTCAGAAAGAAACTTTGATTTCCCTGATTTCATCCTGACTTTAAAAGATGGTTACTACATTCAGTCCTCCTTGGGAGCGTTCACAAAAATGTACCGCACCCATGGTTCCTTGACCGCCGCGTCCTCTTACGGACTTTTGGCTTCCACCAAAAGAAAAGTCCCCGGTCAAATTCGTTCCAAAGACATTCTGCCCTTCCTCGGAGTCGAAGCAAAAGATCTTTTCGGCAACACCGCAAAGAAGGATTCCTTGTCAGGAAAGGAATCACTGCAAGAAGTTCTTGCTAACTATAAACAAGGCGTAGAAACACAAGCCAAAGATCTTTCACAAAAACGTATCTTCCAACATATTTCGCGCTTTGTCTCAGACACTCGTCCTTACTTCTTGGTCTCTGAGATGAAAAGCTTTATGGACGCCTTTAAGTTTGATCCGTTCAAACAACCAGGTGCCCAGTCCTTGTCACCCATGAATTTCGATATTTCAAAGTTCGACGTGAACAGCATGATCAGCCCCGAAGATATCGGTGCCGTGACTGATGCGGTTTTGACTTCGGGCTCTATTGAAAACCTCATGAACGATCCCCGTATTGAAAAGGTCAAAGAAAAGGTCGGTCTGCTTAAAGGAGCGAAGACTGCGACCCTGGATTTAAAACACCAAGACCTGACTGCCGACAATAGCTTCATCAAAAGCATCACCACTTTTGTGCTTCCCGCTAAACGCGCTGTCATGAAGATGTATCAAATGCCTTACTTGCTTGAAAAGTCCATCGTCGTTCAGGAAAAACCTTTCTTGCCAGACCCTCGTGGCATCGCCTTTGCGCGCGAGTGGACTTCTTTAAAAGACAAATACGCACAAAGCCACAAAAGCCTCAACTCCAAGTTTATGGGGACCGCGATAGTGCAACAGCTTCTTCAAGAAACCATCAAAGAAGCTGATCTTGAAGACCGCATCTATCCAACACCTTTGACAAAGATCTATAACCAGAAGTTGGAAGATCTGACGATTGTTTACGTGCCTGGAATTTACAACAGCATCTTCGATAAAGAGATCTTCAGTCTGGGACTCAATGCTTTGAGTGATGAACTTGGCTTGCGCGTGATTCAGCCGCCTGTAGAAAGCACCTGCGCCAGCGATCTAAACGCTGACATCATTCTCAACTATCTTCGCGAAGACTTTAAAACACGCACACAGCGTGGACATGCGACGCCTAAATATCTGATCTTGGGTTATTCAAAAGGTGCTGTGGATGCTCTTCATGCCTTCACAAAAAACCCAAGCTTTATCTCAAGTTATGTTAAAGGATTCGTGGCGATCGCCGCTCCTTTGCATGGCTCCAGCATCCTGAATACGACCGATGTTCCGTTCGCACTGGTCTCCGCTTTGTCTGAAAAACAAGGCCCTGCCGTTTGTCAGACAGACAAGACCGCGGCGAAATCGATCACTCCCACCGCCATGGATGCATTCTGGAGAAAGAACGAAAGATCTTTGATTGGTTTGACTCGCTATTTCTCAGTCACTTTCGAAAGTGATCCTGAAGATTCTCACATCTTCATGAAGGCGACAAAAATCATCGCTCAATTTGATGAAAACAATGACGGTGTCGTCACAGTGTCTTCTTCCAAGTTCCCGCAAAAATTGATGGCGGTGGATATGGGAACCGTCAAGGCCGATCATCTTGCCGGAATTCTTTCTTCTCGCTTCAATCAAAAGGCCTTCATGAAAGGTCTTGTGAACTCGTTGTCTGAATTAAAAATCAATGACGACAAAGCCAACTTAGCTTGGAACTCCCGCGTGATCCTAAGTGCTGCCAACACCTCGCCTATTAAAACTCAGACTTACTATCGCCTCAGCCAGGAGCATATGGCCAAGGTTTACTCTTTGAAAGGCGAGCATTTGGTGGACTTCCTGCCCTTCTCAAATACGTGGGAATTGAATCACCAGCTTCTACCTAAAGTTGACGATCCTGCCGACAGCTACGAAGTTCAAACCAAACTTCCTCAGTCCCAGCTTCGTTTTGAGCCCTACTCTGTCCTGGACGTGCAAAAGCTTCCTGACATCATGGCCGGCATTCGCGTTAATCCCGCAACGACCGGAAATATGCCGCAAGGAATTCATATCAACTACAACCACAAGAACATGGTTCATTTCCGCATGGATCATCAGTTCAACTATGAATCCCGTTCTCCGGGAGGACTGGATGACAATAAGGACTTTGGTTACGTGACTGCGAAATTTGAGGGCGAAGACAATTGGGCCCTAATGAAGAGTAAAAACAACTCCATCCGCATGACCACTTTAGCTTACCGTTTTTCTCCAATCGACTTTGCAAAAATGAAGTTGAAGCTCGCCGTCACCAAA
>JAHRXB010000143.1 GCA_019104905.1 Bdellovibrio sp. | reverse complement strand
CAGGTCTTCGGCGATTTTCTGCCACTCGGCGAATTTTTCGGGAGTGACATAGTCTTCCACTTTGAGATGTCTTGGCGTGGGTTGCAAGTACTGACCGAATGTCACCACGTCGCAGCCAACTTCTCGGAGGTCTTTCAGGGATTGAAGGATCTCCTCGTCGGTTTCGCCAAGGCCTAACATCAAAGAGGATTTTGTGTAACGAGTTGCATCGCGTTCTTTGACCATTTCCAGAACACGCAGGGATTGACGGTAGCCGGCTCGAGGATCGCGGACTTTGGGAGTCAGGCGCTCGACGGTTTCGATGTTGTGGGCATACACGTCGGGACGGGCGTCAGTGAGGCGATAGACTAAGTCACGCTCTCCACGGAAGTCCCCGGCCAGAATTTCAACAATCAAATTGGGAGAGAGTTTTTTCATCGTGGTGACGGTGCGATAGAAATGCTCGGCCCCTTGGTCGGGAAGATCGTCGCGATCCACGGTTGTGACCACGACGTACTGCAAGTTCATCTGCGAGATCGAATACGCGACCTTTTCTGGTTCAAACGCGTCCAAGGCTCCCTTGGGGTTTCCGGTCTTCACATTGCAGAAACGGCAGCCGCGCGTGCAGACTTCGCCCATGATCATAATCGTGGCAGTTCCGCCAGACCAACACTCGCCGATATTGGGGCAGCGGGCCTCTTGGCAGACGGTGGCCAGTTTCAAATCACCAAACATTTCCCGGATACGCGTATAACTTTCCCCTTGCGGGGCGCGCACCTTGAGCCAAGGGGGCTTGGGAGTGAGAGGTTTTTTGATCGACATAGAACCGTCCTTTATGAACACTCCCTTCTAGTCCCACCCTAGAGCATTTGCACTTGATTATGCCCCGCATAAAGACCAAGAAATATCAGGTCTTTTGCTTTATTCGGAGTTCCAGCAAAACTCTTCGACAAATTTGACGGAGTAGGTCTAATTTGAAGGCCTTTGATGGAGTTCCTATGAAGTTTTCTCACAAGTTGCAGGAAGGGATTTTCCTTAAGCGCTATAAGCGTTTTTTTGCCGATATCGAGTGGCGGGGGCAGCAGATCACCGCTCATGTCCCGAATACGGGGAGCCTGAAGAGTGTTAACAATCCTGGGCAGCATTGTCTTTTTTCTGAGAGTGACAATCCCGACCGAAAGCTGAAGTTCACGTTGGAGATGATTAAGTCGCCCCTGGGGGCTTGGGTGGGAGTGAACACCTCCACGCCGAATGCGATTGTGCGTGAAACCCTGGAGCAGGTGGTGGGACACACAGGAGTTGTGGGCACATTCTCTGAGTGGTCCCACTTTGACGAAATTAAACCCGAATACAAAATCAGCGCCGAAACCCGTTTGGACTTTGCTTTGAAGAAAAAGGGCAGTGAGAAGATGCACTTCATCGAAGTGAAAAACGTGACGTTGGCTGAAGAGGGCGTCGCAAAATTTCCTGATGCCGTGACCGAGCGAGGTCAAAAACACATTCGTGAGTTGATGATGTTGATGGAGCAGGGCCACACGGTGGAATTGGTGTTCACGGTTCAACGCCACGATTGTGGAACCTTCGCCCCGGCGGATGACATTGATCCCGAATACGGAAGACTTCTTCGTGAAGCTTTCCAAAGGGGACTGAAGATTTCCCCGTTGGTTGTGGATCTAAGCCCCGAAGCCGTTGAGCTTTCCGAAACCAAACTCCCGGTAAAACTTTAAGGTACGGCCTAAGGCCGTACCTTTTCCCTTAGTGGTGTGAGACGCTGGAAAGTGTTTTATGAGTTAGCTTGGCGTCGCCCCCTCGGTTGGCGATATCTCCAAGGCTGACCATGCCGACCAGGCGTTTATTTTTATCGACGACCGGCAGACGGCGATGTTGTTTTCCGCTCATCTTCTTGCTGACCTCTTCGAGGTCGTCGTCCTCAAAACAATAGTTAATACCTTCACTCATAATTTCTTGCACTTTGGTTTTGCGTGGATCTTTTCCGTGAGCGACCACGCGGATGGCGATATCACGATCCGTCACCATGCCGACCATTTTATCGTTTTTTTCTACGGGAATAGAGCCGCAGTCTTCGCTCTCCATGATACGAGCCGCCTCTTCGACGGTGTGTTCGAAGTTGATGACTTTGGCTTTGGGATGCATGATTTCTCGAACTCTCATAAGGGATCTCCTTTTTTTGAAAAGAATAAGTCTGTTTTTGATGGAAGGGATGGGTTTTCTGAATGCTTTGTTTTTTGAGAGGGAAATTGTTTGAATCTTTGTTATTTGAAAGTCTTCCTCAAGCGGGTATGACGAGTTATAGTAGCTCGCAAAAGGGAGTGAGCAATGCCAACTGTAAATTCATATGCCGCCTATCAGGCGAAAGAAGCTTTGAAACCCTATCAATTTGAAAGACGAGAGCCGGGTCCTCATGACGTGATGATCGATATTCATTATTGCGGAGTTTGTCATTCCGATCTTCATCAGGTGCGTGACGAGTGGGGAGGCGCAACCTTTCCGATGGTTCCCGGGCATGAGATCGTGGGTAAAGTTTCGCAAGTTGGTTCAAGTGTGAAGAAATTTAAAGTGGGAGACTCCGTGGGTGTGGGCTGTATGGTGGATTCCTGCCAAGAGTGTGCCTCCTGTGGGGAAGGTCTGGAGCAATACTGTGAAAAAGGATTCGTTGGGACTTATAATTCCAAAGAGCGCGATGGGAAAACTCCAACTCAAGGCGGATACTCGACGAAGATTGTCGTGAAGGAAGATTTTGTTTTAAAAATTTCTCCTCGACTTCCTCTGGATAAAGCCGCTCCTCTGTTGTGTGCGGGAATCACAACGTATTCGCCTCTTCGCCATTGGAAGGTCGGCCCCGGCAGCAAAGTAGCGGTGATGGGGCTGGGGGGCCTGGGGCACATGGCCGTGAAGCTGGCAGCCGCTATGGGAGCCGAAGTCACGGTCATCAGCTCATCAAATAAAAAGAAAGAAGATGCTCATCGCTTAGGGGCGACTCACTATGTGCTGGGGTCGGAAGATGAGACTTTTAAAAAGTACAATCGCTACTTTGATTTAATCATCAACACTGTTTCCGCATCTTTGGACTTAAATCGCTTCCTGGGGCTGGTGAAGCGGGACGGAGCGATGGTTCTTTTGGGTATTCCGGAGCGCCCTGAACCGATCCATCCATTTCCCTTGGTGATGGGCAGAAGAAGTCTTGCGGGCTCTTTGATCGGAGGCATTAAAGAGACGCAGGAGATGTTGGATTTCTGCGCTGAAAAAGGTGTGGCTTCAGACATTGAATTGATTCCGGTGCAGAAGATCAACGAGGCCTATGAACGCATGCTGAAGGGAGATGTCCGTTATCGGTTTGTGATTGATATCGCTTCGTTGAAATAGAAGAAAAATGTCTAGAAGACATTCAGTTTCCCTCGGAAACGTGTCGAGACTTCAGTCAGTTCTAAAAAGTTTTAAGTTTTAAAAATGAGCAGCCGATTTCCTCTGTGAAAACCACGGAGGATCGGCATGATGTCTTTCTCACTCTCGAAATTTTTGTTTATCGCAGCCGCCACACTGACCTTGGCGGCTTGTGGATCTGGCACTCCCGTATTGCCGGATGATCCACAAAATGAACCGAGCGCTACAAATCCTGAGAATTCAGGTTCTAATGGTTCTCAGGAAGTGGAAGGGGGCGCCGAACTTCCATCAGTGACGCCAGAGGTGCCGGCTTTGGAGCCCGCAACGCCCCCGATGTTGAGCGAGCGCGAGGCGATTCTTCAGAAGTATGATTATGTGGATCCCACTCACATTGTGCCGACGAAACATTTAGAGGAGGCGATTCTTTACTATCATAAAAATAAGACCAGCCTGAAGAATCCTTCGGTTTTGTCGGTGATTGATTTCAGTCAGAAGTCGACTCAGAAACGTTGGTATTTTATTAATATGAACACAGGAAGTGTTTGGAACATTCACGTGGCTCACGGGAAAGGTTCAGACAGCGATCATGATGGTTTTGCTGAAAAGTTCAGTAACGTGTCGGGATCGAATGCCAGCTCTCTCGGATTTTATCGAACGGCAGAAACGTATCAGGGAAGTAATGGCTACTCTTTGAAACTCGACGGACTGTCTGCGACGAATTCCAATGCCCGGCCCAGGGCTATCGTGGTTCATGGGGCTAGCTATGTGCAAGATTCTAGTGTGATTCAAGGCCGCAGTTGGGGGTGTCCCGCAGTTTCAACGGCCCATCGGGATAAGGTCATTAACATGATCAAGGGCGGCAGTTTGATTTATGCCGCCGCGAAGTAATCTAAAGCAAACGAAGTTGTTCACCCACGAGTTTTTTCAGGTTCTCCACGTACCCCGCATACTCTTCAAGATCCAAACGATCTTCAGGGCGAATGTGAGCCTTAGTGGAGTTGTAGGGAGTCAGCTCGATGATGTCAGCGTGGGAAGAGATGGCCGCAAAATTATTTTCCTCTAACACCTGCATCAGAGCATCCAGATCATGGCCCTCTTCATCGGCAGGGTACTCAAGACCTCTCATGTCACAAAGTGCTTTGAGATATTTTTCACAGGCTTGCGCGAGGTTGTAGCCGACCAAATCGTGTTGCTTTTCATCGTCGAGATGTTTTTTTGCGAGATCTAGATCATCTTGAGCCTTGAGAATCAAAGACTTTGCGTGCGCGCTCATAGAGTTCCTTTGTGAGGTGTTATGAATTCAATGTATTCGAGTTGAGAAGAGGGCACAAATAAAATGCGCTCGCGGCAATAAAAAAACCCACAGTTGAAGCAACTGTGGGTTTTAAAAGTCCAACAGGGAATGTTAAGGACTATTTTCCACCTTTTAGGTGACGTTCGATGATGTCTTTGAATTCAGAGAACGGATATGCTCCACGAAGAGAAACACCGTTGATCAAGAAACCTGGAGTTCCAGAGAAGTTGAACTTACGAGCTTCTTCCATGTCAGCGTCAATACGTTTAGTGATTGCTTCGCTGCTTAGATCTTTCTCAAGCTTCTTCATGTCCGCGCCTACTTTTTTGGCCGCATCTTTCAAAGCACCTTCTTTTTTAGAGCGAAGATCGCCTTGGTTTTCGAAAACGATATTGTAGAACTTCTCTGCTTTTGCATGGTCTTGCATTGCAATCGCTTCAAAGTATCTTGCCGCAGGCATTGCCAAAGGATGGAAGTCCAAAGGCAAGTGCTTGTAAACAACACGTACGTCTTTAGGGTAAGCCTTCATTACTTCGTCAACAGTTGCGTGGCCTTTAGCGCAATAAGGACATTCAAAGTCAGAATATTCGATGATAGTGATTTTAGCGTCTTTAGGTCCAAAGATAACGCGACCCTCTTCGACAACAGGCTTCAAAGGATTGGCGAACTCTTCATCACGCTTTTTGCCTTCTTCGGCAACAGCTTTTTCTTGAGCTTTACGTTGAGCGTTTTGGGCTGCTTTATTCACAACCTCAATAAATTGCTCTGGGTCTTTTTCGATAGCGACGAAAACGATGCTAGGATCTTTTTCAACGGCTTCTTTGAGTTGCTTAGCAGATGGAGCACAATTCACAAGCGAAAGTGCTAACGCGCCAATTCCAAAAAACTTAAGTGCTTTCAATGTTTCCTCCGAGATGGATTATTAAAGTTTTGAGCCCCTTTATTTGACATTATTTTCAGTTTAGAGGGAAGGAAAAAATCCCAGTCTTTGGTCTGGTCGATTCTGGCCTTGTCTCGCTCAGGGAGGTCTTTAAACTGAGATTTATGAAAAAAGCAAATTTCCTTTTAACAATGTTTACATTTGTATTTTGTATGCAAGCCCAAGCGGGTTTGTTGTTTAACTATTCACAGTTGGCACTGAAGGATCTGGATCAGATGAATAAACTGGTCAGTGACAAAGTGAAAGAATCCAAAAAATCGGCGAGCGGAAAAGCCGTGCCTCTTAAAGAAGCATTACAGGCAGTTTATTCTCGCCCCAACGATGATGACATGATTGAAAAAGTGGTGGCGCCTTTGCGGACCAATTTGGATAATTTAGAGTCCTGGGAAAAAACGATCAGTCAATTAACTGACGAAGCCATCAACGCATTGAAGAATCCTCGCGCTTTTAAACCAGTGGTGCAAATGACTTACGTCATTTTCTTGGAAAATCTGTTGGCAGAGGTCAAACCTTATATCAAATCCGAAGGGTTTGAGAGGAAGATTGTCGAAAGAATTCGGGATGCACAGATTGAAGTTTCAAAAGAAGCTGTCAACGAACGAAAGCTCCGTACGATGAAGTCGACGGTGTCACCTTCGGAACTGGCAGAAAAGATCCTGTCTCAAAACATTGAAAAAGCGGAGTCCCTTGAGGCGACTCAGGGATCCGCGACTGAAAGTTCGGCAGAAAAGACCTCTTCAGGGAAATAAATTCCCTCGACCAGACCGGGCCCTGGTCCGTTTCGACCCAGGGCCAGCGTCAAACGATAGATCTCCTCAACTCCTTAAAAATCGCCTCAAATTGACTCAAGTTCTCACGAACTCCTACCGATAGAAACAACATGAGAGGGCTGGATGCCCGGAGCAATTAGGAGGATTCGATGTTTCTTCAAGGCGATTTACAAATAGTGTTTGATGCACTCTACACCGTAGGTGCGATTGATCCTGTTTTGAAATTGGATTGGAGCGAAATCACGAAAGAGATGATGGCACAGCCAGGAATCTTGAGTGATGCGTTTCAGGCAATCAACGCATGCAAAGGGAACAAAGACCTACTCATCCAGAAGCTCCACATGATGGATCAAAGATCCGTGAATTATATCGCAATGGAGGTGGCGCGTGAGTTTTGTGAGTTCCAAGATCGCACAGAGTTGCACTAAGATAGCCTTGATTCTTTTGGTGTCGCAAACCGCGATGGCATGGGAAGTGGACTTCTCTCGTCGACAGGTTGAGTTCAACCGAGTCAAAAACGAAGATCGTTTGCCGGCAAGTATTCAAGAAGATCAATCCGTAAGTATTTTGTCTAAAGTTTTTGAGTCGGTAGAGCCCACTCAAGACATCGTGATCATGAATACGGATAAGGGTTTTGTGCCCGACACGGTTCGCCTGAAAAAGGGGAGCAACTATCGTATTCATGTGGTGAACGTGAATGGGAAAGAAAAGAACGTCAGTTTCGTTCTCGATGCGTTTTCTGAGCACCACAATACGGTGTTTGGGGAACAAAAAACTTTTTATGTAACTCCAAAAACCGATGGCATCTTCTCTTATCAATGCCCGGAAACGGCCGTGCAGGGGAAGTTTATCATCTATTCTGACGCGGGTTCTGCTGACAGAAAACCTGCTTCAAACTAAATCGAGGGAGCGCAGCCCATGTCGGATCAGTCGAACGTTTTCAAACAGACCATTCAGCAGAATTTGGGTCCTGTTTTGAAGTACCTCGATGACAAGGGCGTCTCCGAGATTCTTGTCAATGGACACAAAGAAATTTTCGTAGAGAGAAAGGGAAAGCTTGAACGTGTGGCTGAAACCTTTCCCTCGGAAGACGACTTGCGCGCGGCGGTGAACAGTATCGCACAAAGCGTGGGCCGTCGTATTGACGATGAGTCGCCTCGTTTGGATGCGCGTTTGCCGGATGGTTCGCGTATTGCGGCGGTGATTCCTCCGATGTCCCGCAAGGGCACGACGTTGTCCATTCGTAAATTTACAAATAACAAAATTACTTTTGCTGATTACATTAAGTTTGGCGCGATCACTGAAGATGGCGCGCGCTTTTTGGACATCTGCATGTTCTTGGGAAAAAATATCATCGTGAGTGGGGGGACGGGTTCGGGTAAGACGACCTTGCTGTCACTGTTGTGTACGCGCATCCCCAAGGGACAGCGTGTGATGGTGATTGAGGACTCGTCGGAGCTGCAAGTTGATTACGAGCATGTGGTGATGTTTGAAACTCGCCAGGGTGATCAAAGTGGCAAGGGTGAAGTCACGATTAAAGACCTTTTGAAGAGTGCTCTGCGTTTGCGTCCGGATCGTATTATTGTGGGGGAGGTTCGTTCGAGTGAAGCGATGGAACTTCTGAATGCGATGAATACGGGCCACAAGGGTTGTATGGGCACGGTCCATGCGAATACTCCGGAGGACGCGATTGTGCGTTTGGAGGCTCTGGCTCAAGGGGGAGACGCGAAGATCAGTGAGAAGGCGCTGCGCTCTCAGGTGGTTTCGGCCATCGAAATTATCATTCAAGTTTCTCGTTTTTCGGATGGATCTCGCCGCATTGCCGCAATCAGCGAAGTGCGCGGATTTAATGCGGATGGTTCATACAACGTGGTTCCGATCTTTGAAATGTCTCGATTGACTCGTCGTCCCGACGGAACTCTGGAGGGAAAACTCCAGGCCACAGGGAACATCCCACTTTTCATGGACGAAATCATCGACAACAACCTCCCATTCCCCAAATCCAAATTCAACAAAGCCGCCTAAAAGGTGCCTGCTTCTTTTTTGGGTCTACACTGCGTCACAAGCAATGACGCGGCGTAGACCCAAAAAAGAAACAGGCACCTTTCTCGTCTTTCTTCTCGGGGGAATATACGTTAAGACTTCCTTCGTGCACTTTAGTTGTAAGATTTCGAACGCAGTTTTGAATATTTTGGAGGACCAGGGTGAAGACCTGACGCCTCTTTATGAGCAGACCCATCTTCCGGTGGAGCTGCTTAGGGACTCGTCGTATTGGATCACGGCTCCGGATATGGAGGCCTTTCTTGAGATGGCTCTGCGTTTGCCGCTCAAGCGCGATGGAAATATTTTGCAAAGAGCCGGACATGAAGGACCCACGCTGCGAGCTTGGGGAGTTCTCGACAGTGTTCTGCGCATGATGCCTCGCCCGCAAGAGATCTTTAATCAACCGGAACAATTTCTTTCGTATTTTATTTCTCCGAAACCACCGATTGAAAATCTTCGTCGCGATGAAGTGAGTATCTCTTTTGATCTTCCCTTGCCTGCAGAGCAATATCCTTTGGTGACGACATATCTGAAGGCGGCGTTTGAGTCTTTGCCGGTCTATGTGGGGCAGCCTCCAGCAATTTGCGAATGGGAAGGCATCACGATCAAGTTGAACTGGTCGACCCAGCAAAATTCCATTTTCAGCGAAAGCGTCGGTCATCAGGTCAGTCCGGCTTTATTCCAAAGTCTGATTGAGGATTTGCAGCGAACTCAGCGTGAGCGTGAAGATTTACAAAAATATGTCGGCGATCTTGAAGAAAAGATCCGTGACTATGAAAAACAAAAAATGCAACTGACGGCGCAAGTGGATGCTCCCGTGGAAACGGCAGCCAAAACCACGTTACTTCCTCATGAGGGCTCGTTGTCGCATTTGAGTTTTGATAGTGAATCGCCGGGTTATGTTTTGAATCAGAACTTGGCGCGGATGCATGACTACATGGTCAGAGCCCAGCAGTTGATCACCATGCTGGTGGCTCAAGGAAAGATGACTCCCGCTGTGAAAGAAGCGATGAGACGCGTGGATTGGGAACACGTCAAAACCCAGTATCCGCGCACGGTCTTTGAAAGTATGGAATTAGTAAAAAAAATGAATAACAAAAACTCCGAGAAAGAAGGAACTCATCATGTCTGAAATCGTCGGCCTCGTATCCCGTGAAATCTTGGATAGCCGTGGAAACCCTACGGTGGAAGTTGAAGTCACGACAGCAGAAGGCAACATTGGTCGCGCCGCTGTCCCCTCGGGAGCTTCTACGGGAGCTCATGAAGCGTGTGAGCTTCGCGATGGTGATAAAAATCGTTATTTGGGTAAAGGCGTCTTCAAAGCTGTTGATAATGTTCGCGAAAAAATCGCTCCTGAAATCATGGGTCTTCAAGTCACTGAGCAAGTTTACATTGATAAGATTTTACGTGAAATCGACGGAACAGAAAATAAATCGAATTTAGGTGCTAACGCGATCCTGGGCGTGTCTTTGGCCGTAGCAAAAGCCGCTGCCGCTGATAGCAAGCTGCCCTTGTATCGTTATGTCGGTGGCTCGCAAGCTTGCCGTTTGCCGGTGCCTTTGATGAACGTTCTTAACGGTGGAGCGCACGCGAACAATGGACTGGATATTCAAGAGTTCATGATCGTGCCAACCGTCAACAACTCCTACGCCGAGTCTTTGAGAGCGGGGGCCGAGATTTTCCATACGTTGAAAAAGATCTTGGCTAAAAAAGGTCTTTCTACGGCGGTCGGTGATGAAGGTGGATTCGCGCCGAAGCTGGGTTCTAATCAAGAGGCTTTGGATCTTTTGATGAGTGCTATCGTCGATGCCGGATACGATCCTGGGCAGAATGTCTTCCTGGCGTTGGATGTGGCTTCTACGGAAATGTACAAAGACGGTAAGTACGAGTGGCAGGGCGGCCATATTGCAGCGTCAGAGCTTTTGGGCATCTATAAATCTTGGGCAGAGAAATATCCTTTGGTTTCTATTGAAGATGGTTTCGCGGAAGATGACTGGGACTCTTGGGTGAAAGCGACGTCCGAATTAGGTTCGACGGTTCAGTTGATTGGTGACGATCTTTTTGTAACCAATCCCAAGCGTTTGCGTATGGGGCTTGAAAAGAAAGCCGGCAATGCCTTGTTGGTGAAAGTAAATCAAATCGGAACATTGACGGAAACATTTGAAGCCGTGAACTTGGCGCAAAGAAATAAATACCGCACGATCATGTCTCATCGCTCTGGGGAAACAGAAGATGTGACGATTGCAGATTTAGCGGTGGCTTTGAATTGTCATCAAATTAAAACAGGCAGCTTGTGCCGTGGTGAGAGAACCGCGAAGTACAACCAACTTCTTCGCATTGAGGAAGACCTTGGTGGTATGGGCTTGTACTGGGACAAAGCGGCCTTCCGATAGTTTTTTCCTTCCAGTCGCTGGCATCCACGGAAGATGTCAGTGACTCTGGTCTTCAGTCCTGTAGCCAGCACAAATAAATGAGCGTTAGAATAAACTCATGTCTTACACTCAGTTTGCCGTAGGTCTTCGCCGCTTTTTAAATCAACCCACGAAGGTGGCGATGTGCTGTCTTGTGGTTTTTTCAGTTTCCATTGTTCTTAATGGAAACCTCTTCAGACTCTGGGGCCTTCATCGGGATTTCGATCGCATTAACGCAGAGATTCAGCAGACTCGTGAGAATATTTCCAACCTGTCGGGCCAGTTGAGGCAAGCCAAAGATCCCGCCTTTATTGAGCGCCAGGCTCGCGATAAATTGGATCTGGCGGGAGAGCACGACCTTGTTTTTGTTTTTCCTGAACAATAGGCCTTAGCCCATCGCATTACCTGCTGTCTCCCATGTATAATACGACTAGTATTGCTGCTCTAATTGATGCTAATAAGGCAATAAATTTAGAGGTTTATATGGTTGATAATCACACATTAGACTGGAACAAAGAATCTCTTCGCACCCTTCGTCTTCGCTTAGGCTGGAGCCGTTCCGACCTTGCTCATCACTTGCACTGCTCTTCAGAAGAAATTGAATCTTGGGAAGAAGGACACTGTCATATTGAAGTGTCTATCAAAAACGAACTTGAGCTGATTCTTCGTCAAGCCGAGGCTTGCTGTGATGAAGTGAAATACGCGCCTTTTGCTGAACATCAATGTGATAAAAATGCCTTAGAGCAAATCGATTTTTCTCGCGTCAAAGAAGACTTAGAATAAGCCAGTCGTCGACAAGAATGACGGCCCAGTGTAGAGATAAGTTTTGCACTGGGAGACTCAAATGAAAAAACTCTATCTCGTGGACGTCAGTGCCATGTTCTTTCGCGCCTTTTACGCGATCCGCCCGTTGACAGCCCCCTCGGGGCTTCCTGTGAACGCCATTTATGGTTTTCTGTCTATGATCATCAAACTTATGAAGGAAGAAAAGCCCGAGTATTTGGTTTTTTGTTTTGATCGTAAAGAGCCATCCTTCCGCAAGCAAATGTATGAGGGTTATAAAGCCCATCGCACGGAGATGCCCGAAGATTTAGCTAAACAAGTACCTTACTTCAAGAAGTTAGCGGACCTCATGGGGATTCCCGCCTTTGAAATCCCGGGTTATGAGGCCGATGATATTATTGGAGGTCTGACCAAGTGGGGGCGCCATCACAACATGGAAGTGTTCATCGTCAGTGGCGATAAAGACTTCGGCCAATTGGTGGGTCCGCATGTGTGGCTTTACGATACCATGAAGGACGTACGTTATGATGCTCAAGGTGTCTTTGAAAAATGGGGAGTTCGCCCCGATCAATTCATCGATTATCTGTCCATCGTCGGCGATACCTCTGACAATGTTCCGGGAGTCAAGGGCATCGGTGAAAAGGGAGCGATTAAGCTTTTAGAGCAGTTTAAAACTCTTGAAGATATTTATGAGAACATCGACAAGGTCGAGAGTAAAAGCATTCGCGAAAAGCTAATTGCCTCTAAAGACAATGCTTTTATGTCCAAGAAGCTGGTGACCATCGTAACCGACGTGACGGTCCCCGAGGACTACGAAGCCTACAGACTGCAACCATTTAAGTCTGAAGAGTTAAAAGAACTTCTACACGAGCTGAACTTTAAGTCGTTTGAAAAAAGTTTTTTCGGCACCACAAGCCCAGACGTGGCTCCGGTGCCCGTGAAGAAGGTGCCCCACGAAAGTGGAGCGTCGGCCCAGGCGGAAGAGCCTACTCCGACATTGGTGATTGCTAAAGATGATAAGCATTTTACTGAAAGAACTCTCAACACCCGCGAATTGGCTGAAATTTTGTCAGAGCACCAAACCTTGTGGGGATTCTCAGACCAGCGCGGAGTTTTCATTGGCACCGAGACAGAAATTTTGGAAGTTTCCGATTCAGAATATCTGGGGAAGCTGACGGACACCTTTCAGGTGCGCTGGCGTGGATTTGATTTAAAATCTTTGTGGCATAAGATTGGCGCCAAGACGCCGATGGCGGTCTGGGATTCGCAGCTCGCGGCCTATGTGTTGAAGGCGGGTGATACGTCCGATTTTGGCAAGATCTATACGCGCTATATGGCCGATGTTTTGCCAGAGATGGCTTCGCCCTCGGCGCTTTATAATGCTCATCGAAATTTAGCAGCGACTCTAACTCAGGAACTAAAGGCGGTGGGAAGTGAAAAGATCTACCAAGAATTAGATCTTCCTCTGGCTCGCGTTCTGTTGTCCATGGAGCGCTTGGGAATTCGTGTTGATAAAGAGCTTTTGGCAAAACAAAGTGTCGAGCTCAAGACAGAAATTGAACAGCTTGAAAAGCAGATTCACTCTGAAGCCGGAGAGTCCTTTAACGTGGGAAGCCCCAAACAACTGGGAGTCATCCTGTTTGAAAAGCTGAAGCTTCCTGTCGGCAAAAAAACCAAGACAGGCTATTCGACGGATGAAGAGGTCTTGTTGGGACTTGAGCATCCGATTGCAAAATTGATTTTGCAGTGGCGCGAGCTTGCAAAGCTCAAGTCGACGTATGTTGATGCCTTACCCGAGATGATTGATCCTAAGGACGATCGCGTGCACACCAGCTTCAATCAAGCGTTGACCACCACTGGGCGCCTTTCCAGCACTCAGCCCAACTTGCAGAACATTCCGATTCGCACCGAACGGGGCCAGCAAGTGCGCAAGGCGTTTATTGCTGCTCCTCGTATGAAGCTGTTGTCGGTGGACTATTCGCAAATCGAACTTCGCATTTTGGCGCATATTTCGGAAGATCCGAACCTCTGCAAAGCCTTCGCTGAAGATTTAGATATTCACGCGGCCACTGCGGCAGAGATTTACGGCGTGCCTTTAAAAGAAGTGACCTCAGAACTTCGTCGTTCAGCCAAGGCGGTGAACTTTGGAATCGCCTATGGACAAGGAGCTTTTGGCCTTGCTGAGAATCTGGGAATTTCTCGAACCGAGGCGAAGGATATCATCGATCGTTACTTCACTCGTTTTAAAAATGTTCGGGAATATATCGACGGCACTATCAAACAAGCTCATGAAAAGGGTTATGTGGAAACGTTGTTTGGTCGCCGCCGTTATATCGACGAGCTGAAGTCCAAGAATATGGCGCTAAAAAAATTCGGCGAACGAGCTGCTATCAATGCTCCGATTCAAGGGACCGCCAGTGACTTGGTGAAAAAGGCCATGATCGAAGTTTTTGAGAAAGTGCCCGTGCGCATGCTCTTGCAGGTGCATGATGAGTTGATTTTCGAAGAGACTGAAGAGAATTTAAAAAAACATGCTTCGCATCTTGTGTCGATCATGGAGAACGTGATGAAGCTGCGTGTTCCATTGAAAGTGAACTATGCTATCGGCGACAACTGGGACGAGGCTCATTGATTTTTTTGATAGCCAAGCTGTATAAAAGAAAAAGCCACTTCATAAGTGGCTTTTTCTTTTTTTGACTTTGAAAGCAAGTTCTACTCTTTGTGTAAGACGTTGCGAAGTCGTTCTCTGAAGGCTTCGTGACATTTGGTGCAGTTATAAATCATAATTCCATAATTTCTAGAAACCTCTTTCATATTTCTAGCAATGGCAGCTTCTCCAATGGCATTTGCGGCATTGTGGGCTTGAGTATCGTACCATTTGAATCTGAGCACTTCGAGACCGAGTTCTTTTTTTATCATCGCAAGATCGCCAGTGGGTTGTTCGTGATTGTTAACCCAGGCCACGGCGTTTTGAATTACATCATAGTCTTCATATAGAATTCCGGATAAAATTCCTTGGGCGTGTCCTCCCATTGTTGCCATGAGCGTTTTTAGGCGGGGCTCTTCCGCATGAACATTGCTAGAGACAATAAGAGTAACTATAAGAACAAATTTTTTCATAACGCCTCCGAGTTATTGCGCTGGGTGATTAACAAGTTGCGATTTATGCAGCAATGAATATCAATTCTTAGATATTTTTTTCATTTAGAACAGTTGTCTAGGCTGATTGTGATCATAAGGTTCTGAGTGGTGGGCTCTCCGTATTCACTCGTGCTCGAAATGAGAGCGCGATGAAGATGTCACTTATGTAATTTTAGTAATGCTAAAATATCTCAATACTAATTTAACAAATTCAAATTGAGTCTTCTTCTCTTTGGGATGATGAATAGAGCATGGAAAGGGCTGTGAAGGCTCTTTCCCACAAACCATAAGGAGAATTCCATGAAAAAGGTATTTGTATCTGTCGCCGTAGTTTTAGCTTCTGTAGCAGCGTTCGCGGGGAAAGTGATTACCCCTATGCATGTCGTAGAAAAGTCCTCCTATCAGCTTGCCGGTCTTGTCAGTAAAGGAAAGATCGATGCTAGCTATCTAACAGATGTCACAACTGTCGAGGTGACTCAAGAGTCTGGTGGATTCCGTGTGAAGATGTATTCTCCCTCTGCCGATGAGAGCAACCCCAATACTCTCGAGATGACCTTTGATCAAGCCGGCAAAGCGACGTCCGCTTCTGCAAATTTTGTTTCTCGTTTCCCGCACGGACCTCTTCTTGATGGCGCCAATGCGGCGACAATTTTGGATTTGGGTGCAGAGGCGATTGTGGACCACTTGGCCGAGTCTGCTGATAACGTGATGGTCGCACAAAGTGTTCAATCTGTTGAGATTCAGAAAGAAGCGACGGGCGTTTTGTTCCTAGTGAATCTTAATAACGGACAAACTTACTCTATCCACATGGATCAGGATGGAAAAGTAATTTCTCAAGGCTTCTAAGAAGGGGGCTTTATGAAACGAGCGATTTTTCTCAGTGTTTTATTGGTATCAGGCATTGTGCACGCAGCGACGATCGATTTGCGTGCAAGTTCAGGGAAGATGAAATTTCTTGCTATCGGAAAGCCCGCCATGCTTCGCATTGGTGGAGAAGGCAGCGGCCCTGAGGGTAAGATCGCCATCGATAATAAAAAAGTTTCTGGAGAGTTGAAGGTGGACCTGCGCAGTCTCAACACAGGAATTGATCTTCGTGATGAACACATGAAGAACAAATATCTTGAGGTGGAGTCTTATCCGACGGCGACTTTGACTTTAAATAGTTTTGAATTGGCAAAAGCCCCTGCTGAGATCGAAGGGAAGTTGGATGGTCAGAAGTTCACGGGAACGCTGGCTTTTCACGGAATCTCGAAACCGGTTGAGGGAGTTTTTGATGTTGAGGCCGATGGCAAGAATCTCAATGTCAAAGCAAAGTACTCTGTTAAGTTGTCCGAGTTCAACATTGATATCCCGGCGTATGCGGGACTGAAGGTTGCGGATAAGGTGGATATTGAGACGTCCTTCACGGTATTAAAGTGAGTTCTTTATGAAATGGATTTCGCTCTTAGTGATATTGTTTGGAACGCGCGCGTGGGCTTTTCCCGAGCTCACGCGTTTTCAGTATAATAATTGTTCGGCCTGCCATGTGTCTCCTTCGGGAGGAGGTCTGTTGACTTCCTATGGGCGCAGTCTGTCTTCAGAGGTGCTGAGCACCTGGGGGACTGAGAAAGAGGCGGGCTTTCTTCATGGAGCCGTGGATCGCGAAACCCTGGAGCAGTGGATTCTGGTCGGGGGCGATATTCGCGGGGTTCAAGTTCACAAAGAAAACGCCGCCGTTAAAACGGGGCGTTTTATCAAAATGCAGGCGGATATGTCCGTCGGCTTTGTCAGGGACCAAGGGGCATTGGTGCTGACTCTTGGACAATTAGAAGATGAAGTCTGGTACCCCTACGGCACCTCTTATTATGGCATGTGGAAACCGCAAGATGAAGTGTCCCTTCGCGCGGGGCGCTTTGTACCTCAGTTTGGGGTCTATGGTTTGGAGCATGTTGCTTTTGCGCGGTCCTTCACGGGACTGGGGCTGGGGGCGACTCGAAATGTGGCCGAGGTTCAGTGGACCGGGGAGCAGTGGACATCCAATGTCAGTATGGCAAAGCAAGTAGAGGTCGATGATCCAGAGACTTCGTACATTCTTCAAGCCCAGTATTTTTTTGCAGATCGCTACAAAGTGGCTCTGAATTATTGGCGTGGGCAGAGCGATGGGTTTGATCGAGATCTCTATGGTACTTGGATGATTCTGGGCTTTTCTCCTCGTCTTTACTGGGTCAATGAACTGGATTGGCAGGACAAAAAAAGCTCTTCCACAACCACCCACAGTTTTGTGACCTATAACAAGTTGGGTTACACCCTTTTTAAGGGCTTTGATGCTTTGATCGTGGGCGAGTATCAGAAGGGTGACGCCAGTGATACCAGCACGGAAGTGAATCGTTATGGTATCGGTTTTCAATTCTATCCTCGTCCTCACTTTGAATTCACCGGGACTTGGACAAAACAAAATTCTTTAGCCCTTGCTGGGCAGGAGGCCGACTATGCGTGGTTTATACTCCATTATTATTTGTAGCTCCGTCCTTTTCTTTTGCGGTTGTAACTACAACGTCGTGAAAGATCCCAATGCTTTGGGAGGGCAAAATGGAAAACAATCCGCTCCTATTAGTGAGTCGGCTTTGATTGATTGGAATCTGATGAAGAGTTCGGTTTTGAGCTCCTGCATGTCTTGTCATGTGGGACATTCCGCGCCAGAGTTGGGAAGTTTGTCTTCAACTCAACAAAATCTCAACACCGTCCGAACCGAGATTCATGCCAACACAATGCCTCCGGCAAAAAACGGTTATGCTCCGTTATCTGATTGTCGCAAAGCGATTTTAGATAGTTGGATTCAGCAGGGGGCGCCCGAGACTTCCACAACCCGCGTGGGAGATTTGGCAGCTTGTAAAGGAGTCGCGGACAATCCGCAAGAAAGTCCCGAGAACACGCCAATTGAGCAAATGCCTTTGAACTATCAGACTTTAATGACCAAGATTCTTCAGCCCAAATGTTTGAAGTGTCACAGTCCAGATTCTG
>JAHRXB010000133.1 GCA_019104905.1 Bdellovibrio sp. | reverse complement strand
AAAGCGACTGAAGTTGCAACGGGGGAAACAGTCCCGAATCTGCTAAATATGACTACTCGCGAGGTTTTACGAAGAGTGAGCGGTCAACAGTTAAAAGTAAAATTTGTGGGGCAGGGGACGGTCAGTGAAGTTTCTCCTAGTGTGGGTTCCTTAGTTCCGGAAAATAAAGAAATCACCGTCATTATGAAATAAAACGGGTTTCGGACAGGTTTTGAAAGAATACGAGATGGCTTTTCACCATCTCGTTTTTATTTTGGTCGACTCTTTGCTTTCTTGTTGCTCCAAAGGGGGCTTTACATGAAAGTGTCGGTTATGGAAATCACAGTGACTCCGCAAGAGAGTCTTTTAAAAAAACATTTTAATCTTTCTCAGTTTCGTCGTGGTCAAAGAGAGATCATCGAGGCGGTGTTAGAAAGAAAAGATGTCCTTGCGGTTTTGCCAACAGGGGGAGGTAAATCTTTATGTTATCAATACCCCGCTGTTCATTTTCAAAAATTAGTTATTGTGATTTCGCCGTTGATCGCCTTGATGAAGGATCAGGTGACGGCTCTAAAAAAGCTAGGTATTCCCGCCGGATGTTTGCACTCAGGGCAGTCCGATGATGAAAAAAGAGAAGTCTTTGCGGAACTCAATAAAGGTGGCGCTTTCGTTTTATACCTTTCCCCAGAAAGAGCACAAAAAGAAGGATTTCAAAAGTGGATTCAACAAAGAGCCATTGCCCTCTTTGCGGTGGATGAGGCGCATTGTGTTTCTCAGTGGGGGCATGATTTTCGGGAAGAGTATGCGCAACTCAGTATTTTAAAAAAGCTCTGTCCTCAGGTTCCAATTTTGGCGCTCACAGCTTCGGCGACCCCGACAGTTTTAGATGATATTTCCAAACATCTTAACTTAAAAAAGCCCGAACGGATGATTCACGGTTTTTATCGTTCGAATCTTTATTATCAAGTGGAGTTGTGTGAAAACGAAGAAGCCAAACTGGAGCTTCTACTGCAAAGTATCAAACAAACTCCGACCGGAAGAATTATTGTCTATTGTGGGACCCGGAAGATCACCGAGACAACGGCGGCTTTGTTAGAAAAGAAATTCGCTCAAGTGGGATTTTATCACGCGGGCCTTTCCGCTGAAGTCCGGGCGCAAACTCAAGATGCCTATACTTGTGGAGATCTGCGTATTTTGGTAGCCACCAACGCTTTTGGAATGGGCATTGATCAGCCGGATGTGCGTTTGGTCGTTCATTATCAGATTCCCGCGAACATCGATGCTCTCTATCAGGAAATGGGTCGAGCGGGGCGTGACGGTCAGGAGTCAACTTGTCTTGCTTTGTACTCAAAAAAAGACAAAGGTTTGCAAGGATATTTCATCATCAACTCTGAGGCTCCAGAAGAAATCAAAAATGCCCGTTGGAGAAATCTGGATGCTCTGGTGAATTACTCAGAGGGCAGTGAGTGTCGTCACGCTGAAATTTTGACCTATTATAAAGACTCTCAGCGCATTGAGCGTTGTGGGCATTGTGATAATTGCGATTCCCGATCCTCTCGCCGAGTTGTAAAACCGCTTACCCCGTTTGTGAAGTTAGATTTGGCTTTGGATAAGGTGAAGACGACCCTGAAAAAGGCCAAAAAGCCGAAGGCGTCCCCGCTTGATTTTGCCATGGATGAGGTCCAAGAAAAACGTTACGAAATCCTCAAAAAATGGCGCAAAGAAAAAGCCAAAGAGTTGGATGCGCCGGCGTTTGTGGTGTTTAGCGATCAGACGCTGAAACATTTGGCTGTCAAAAATCCGCAAAGTCTTGACGAGATGAAGTCCATTTACGGAATTGGCGACGCCAAGTTGGAAAAATTTGGATGGGATGTTTTGGCGGAACTCACGCGCTAGAACGTAAGTCTTATAAATTAATACTTAAAAAAACGACCCTAGAGGCTGCCTTCGGGGAGTGTCATACTCGATGTATGAAGCAGACCTTCTCGAAGAAATTAATTGTTGAAAGAATGAATGAGGCTTTGGCGGCCACACCCCAGGCGCTCGCCGCTTGGTTGGGTGGCTCAACGGCGACAGGCTTTGAAGATGACTTATCCGACACGGATATTGTGGTCATTTGTGAAGATCCCCAAATAGTTTTTGCCGTCTTGGAAAAAACGTTGGCTTCTTTAGCGACTCTCTCTTTTGTCTGGAAAGTCGAAGAGTCTTTCTGGAAAGGATTTTCTCAAAAGTTTTATGTCCTTGCCGAGACTCCCGAGACCTACTATTTGGATGTGGGTGTTTTCCAAAGTGTCAGTCCTCAGGATTATCAAGAATTTTTTAATGTTGAAAGGCATGGGAAGCCGATCATCCTTTTTGATAAAAAAGGAATTTTACAAGCAGCCTCCTTGGCTCCTCGCTATGAGACTCCCAAACTCGTCGATTTAGTCCAGTGGCAGGCGCGTTTTGAGATCCTGTATCGGACCTTCTTAAAAGAATCTTTGCGAGGAAAATATATAGATAGTTTTTTGTTCTATCAAAGATTGGTTGCCTTGTGGGTGCAGTTATTAAGGCACCACCAGACACCGCAAAAGCATGATTTTGGTCTTCGCTATATATATCGGGATTTTTCTCCAGAAAGAGCGCAAGAGGTGGAAGCTTTGCTTAAGGCCAACACTCTTGAGGATTTGCAAAAACAGGCGGCAAGCCTTCGGCAAAAGGCGATCGCCTTCATCAAAAACGGAGAGAGCATATGAAGATACTCGTTATTGGAGGAACCCGATATTTTGGCAAACGTCTGGTCCATCTTTTACTCAAGCAGGGGCATGAGCTGTGGGTGCTTTCGCGGGGGCAAGTTGAAGATGACTTCGGGGCGAGTGTTCATCGATTGAAAGCAGATCGATCTCATAAAGAAGCCCTTTTGCAGGCCACGTCGGGGCTTGAGTTTGACGTGGTGATGGATCAAGTTTGTATGAATGCGACCCAGGCGGCTCTCGCATGTGAGGTTTTTGCACAAAAAACAAAACACTATGTGATGACCTCCACATTGTCTGTTTATCCTTTGGGGGCCGATCTCAAAGAAAAGGAAGTGGATCCTTTGCAATATCAACCCAAGCCCGCCACGAACCCGGCCGAAGAGTATGCTGAGGGGAAAAGGGCGGCCGAAAATCATTTCGCAACAAAAGCTCCTTTCACCTGGGCTTTTGCCCGTTTCCCGGTTGTTGTGGGGGAAGACGATTACACCTTACGTCTTCACAATCAAGTGAAGCGCGTTCTGGAGGCGAAAGGGATCTATTATCCGAACCTGAATGCTCAGTTTTCTTTTATCACCTCTGAAGATGCCGCGAAGGCGTTGTTCTGGCTGATTGAAAATAGAAAGCAGGGCGCTTACAACTTCGCCTCTGAAGACGCGATCTCGTTAAGGAAGTTGATTGAGGAAATTGAACTTGTCACGGGAAAGAAAGCCTCTCTTTTGGAAAGGCCTGATCAGGAGGCTTGGTCTCCGTTCGGAATTCCTGAAGACTGGTATATGAATACTGAGAAAGCCCAATCCGAAGGCTTCACCTGTCAGCCTCTCCGTGAGTGGCTGCGGCCACTGTTAAAAAAGATTTCAGATGGTATTTAGATACTCGCCGATCTTGGTAAGTACTTGCGGAGGAATTTCGTGTCCTCCACGGAAGGAAAGTAAAGAGCCTTTCATTCCATTTTGCGTAAGAAGTGTTTCCAGCTTTTGAGCCTGCTTGAAGCCAAGAATGGGATCCATTTCTCCGTGGCTTTGGAAAAAGCGCTGTCCCGCTCTTGCTGGGATGTGTTTTTTCCATTCTTCTTGGTGAAGCAGAGTTCCTGACATAATGACAAGCCCTGCCGGCGTTTCCGGTGCGCGCAGGTAAAGTTCCGTGGCGAGCATGGCTCCTTGGCTGAATCCGCCCAGGACGATTTTGTTCCAGGGAACTTTCATCTGGCGAATCATTTCCATGGCCATGTCGTAGGCTTTGCTAAGACCTTTG
>JAHRXB010000117.1 GCA_019104905.1 Bdellovibrio sp. | reverse complement strand
TGCGATCACTTCCAATGTGGGATTGATCGCCATCGGGTGGGGCGCGACACAATACTGGACCAGTAATGAGTTGGACACCTTCTTTTATGCGATCGAGGGTTCGTCCCTCTCTGTGGCAGAGAAAAATGAAGTTTTGCAGCGCTATCTTTTCAAAGAGCGAAAGGAAAACGAACGTCGTCGGTGGATTCGTGTCGCCACGCACGCTTTGATAGCGGTGGCCAATCTTTACAGTGCCTCTCAAGAACAAAATTCGGAGGTTCGTTCCGTCTTCTATTTCTTAGGCGGAGCAAATACTCTCTTAGCTATCAGCTATAGTTTCTAGGCATAGACCTGGACCTGTCTGAAGGCGGGTTCTAGACCTTAGGACATTCAGTTTTTACCCAAATAAACAGATAAGGAAATGATGAGATTCGCGCAGGCGTTTTCGCCGACCTATTGGAAAGGGAGATAGTGGTGAAGCAATCTAAAGCATCCTTTTGGGTTTATACATTTTGTTGTTTTGCTGCGTTTGCTGTGTTTGGGGGGTATAGTCTTTATTACCAAACAGGAAACAGCGATTATGCTTCGACGGCTGAAGAGCAAGTCCTTAAAAAGCTTCAAACCGTCAATCAATCATTGAGTGGCATGACGCCGAAAGAGGACATGAGTTGTTCTTGTCAATTCGGAGATCAGACCAACGTTCTTAGCTTCGAAAAACCCTCTGACTGCGGTCCTGATCGGAACTATCTGCAAGACAAGTTTCAAGCCTTCAAAAAGATCGACCCCAAAGGTTATTTTGTCGGAGGTCGAGACTATTCCAAAACAGCGGATGTTTTACCGCGTAAGTGCGCGCTTTATATCATGAAAAGATTCTGGAAGGATCGTGCGCTGTCTCCTGAGGAAAAAAGAGAGGCGGATATTGAATGGAATCGCACGGCGCCGCCATCGGATCAGCGTGAAGTCAAAGAGGTGAAGGACTACAGGCAAGATCCTCGTCTCTTTTCAAAGTGTGATAGCGATCCTGACGGTGTGCCTGAGCGCTATGGGCACAAAGCCTGTGTGACCGAAGATTATGTCAACTTGGTCTATAACTCACTTATCGACGTTTCAGATTGTTTGGATGTGCCTGCGAAATTTATTGCGCCTAAACTTTCCAATGAAAGTGGATTGCATGTAAATGCTTTCGGCTTGGTGAATGATGGCGGTATTGGGCAGTTCACGGACCAAGCTTTGGCGGACGTGGCGCAAAATTATGACAACTTCAAAGGACGCATCACCGGCAGCAGCAAAGAATCTTGTCAGCGCTTGCGTTCAATTCCCGGTGTTATGCCTAAAAATAGCAAAGAGATTCTGAGCTCTGACTCAAATCGTTGCCATGCGATTTCAACGCCACCCAATCCACTGCGCAGTCTGGTGTATTATGGAATCTTCTATCATTCGACGAAACGAAATTCGAATGGGGCTTTCAGTAGATCCACAGACTCTAAAGATCCGAACTTCCGAGGCGCAGAAGCTTTGATGAAAGAGGCGGGTCTTGAAGGGTACGACATTGAAAAAATCAAAGAGATGATTTTTGTGATGGCTTACAACTCGGGCCCGGGTCGCCCTGCGGTCTTCTTCCGTGAATGGTTGAAGTACCGTCTTGAAACGATTAAAAAATATCCTATCACTAAGGCGGACTTTGATATGAACTATTGGCCGACAGGTCCTCAGTTTAAAGCCAAGCCGGGGGAGGCTCGCGTGCAGGCCTTGGGTAAAAAGGGCAAACCTTTGACATTGGCGGAGTATCTTTTTGCCTATAAAGATTCTGTCTATATAGCGGCGGTAAAAGCGCAAGCCAGAGTTTTAGATAAAGGACTAGGAGCGGGAACATGCACAGAATCCAAATTTTTAGAGCTTTAATTTTGATCTTCCTTCTTGGTGGCTCGGTGGCGGGTGCGGCGAAGGTGGACGTGTATTCCGAGTTTCAAAAGAAAATTGCAAAATTAGAAACGGATCTTAAGAAAGAAAAGGACATTACAAAGAAGTACGATTCTTTTTTGAAGTCCTATCGCGAATTGAGTGATCTGCGTGCGAAGAATCCCCGCCAAGCGGAAGAAAAAGAGCTGAATATGAGCCTTTTCATGGATTCTTTGGCGTTCTTGCCTGAAAAAAAAGAATTTCAGGCCAAGAAATGCAGGGACTACAAAAAAGAAGTCACTGCGATGATGCAGTCCTATTCAAAAGATCAAAAAGAGCCTTTTGTCGAAAGAGCTTTTAAAGTCGTGGATCTCATCTGCAAATAAGGTGAACACTCATTCTCGGCGTACTTCATAGGGACCGAGAAGCTTTTTCCGTCAACATCAATATCCAAGACAACTTTGCGGGAGTTAAATTTTCCCGCAAAACTTTTTTCCATGACCAGGGAAGATGAAAAGGCCCAGGCTTTGACTTTGTGACCATTCATTTCCTGAGCGTCCGTCAAACCGAAGCAGGATTCGATCATATCGTCTTGAGTTTCACATTTCTCTCGAGGCCATTCGTAACGTTGAACGGTCGGTAAAGAAGCCAGCGTCTGCGCGCGAGCGGCCAAGGTCGCAATATCATTCGGAGTCGCCAGCCCATCAAAGATCGGCATATATCCCGTGCCATTGTGATGAAAGACTTCAACAACCACCGTGTCCCCGACTTCTCGGACGACAAAGCTGGTGGTGGGAAACTCAGTCACACAAGCCATATCCATTTTGTCAGAGGCAAACGAGGCCAAGGGAAAAAGAAAAGTACAAATTAGTAATAGTGTTTTCATTGTGATTCCTCAACGATCTACATTAAAAAGGTATCAGTAATCAGGCACAAGCCCCAGTCGAGATTGAAAAAACTGTAGGAACATAAGATAAAAGGACGGGAGGTGAGCATGAAGACATCCATTTTAACACTCTTATTATGGCTCTTGGTCTTGGATGCCCTCGGGGCGGTACGATCCCGTCGCCATCACGAGATTCCAATTCGCAGCTCACGAAGTTTGAGAACTCAGGTCGACAGTTACGCGGAACTTCTGCAAAAGGAAGTGATAAAAGCCAAGAACCCCCGAGACAAGTTTCGCACGGTGAATCGAGTCCTTGGACAGATCCGGGCTTTGCGGGATAACAGCGCTCCGCAAGGGGCTTTAGATGAATCCCATATGGATCTTCTGGTGGCGGTGTTGGAGTCTTTGCCAAGGGAAAGTCAGTTTCGAAAAAGAGATTGTTCTAAATACGAAAATGATCTGTTGACGCAGTATGAACCTATGGCGGACGAATCCCCCTCAGAGCCCGCCGTGACGCCGGGGTGGAATGTCTTGCAATACCTGTGTCGGTAAGGGCCCGCAAGAGGAGCGGATTCCTTTAGGGCGTTGAGGCCGTTTTTACTCTCTGGAACCAGGCTAATAAATCCTGATCAAAAAGATGACTTTCTTCCAGTTGAGGCGTGTGAGAACTTTTCTCATAGATTTTACACTCGATATTTTTGAAATAAGGCAGGACTTTATCCCACAAAGACGGGGGGCCCGTTAGAAAATCATACCGTCCCAAACCTAAGAAGACGGGAGCATTCAGCTTATCCAAACCTTGAGTGATATCAATATCTCGAAAAACTTCACCCCAAACATAGTCAAAGACTTGCATGTTGGTATAGACGCCCCGCCAAAGTTCGGTGGCATCAAAGTTGATTTCATACCAGCTCTTGGGTCCCATGCGAAGGCAGTAGGTGACAAATCGTTTCTCGGGATTCGCCGCGATTTCCGGTCCAAGATGTTTTAGATTCTCCGCCAAGGCTTCTTTTCTTTCTAAGGAGGCAAAGTCGTCAAAATACTTCTGCCCAGCCTCGTGACTGGAAGGGCTGTAGTTAGGGCTGACTCCGAGAAGGACGACGGCTTGAATATGCTGTGGATATTTTTTGGCGTATTCGAGTGCCATAAAGGCATGGCCAGAGTGTCCCATGATAGTGAAGCGGTTGAGATTCAAAAATTTTCTTTGAGCTTCAATGTCCGCGATAATGGCATCCAGGGAAAAAGTGCTGTTTGCGAAATTTCCTGAGGGCGGAGGGACAAATCCTTTATGGTCGACAAAGTGAAAATGAAAATGTTGACGCAACTGTGGTGAGAAGGTTCTGGGATAATAAACAGAACTTCCAATCACCAGGGCCGGGTCTCCCTGCCCTTCCGAGACGAAGCCGAGCTGAAATCCCGCAATATCAATGTGACCTGCTTTGGAGCGAGTGCGTGTTGTTTCCATATCCTCAGAGTGTAATAGGAGAATTGTCAGAATTCCAGTTTCTTTTAAAAGTTTCGCTATGACAATATTTTCAGCGACGGCTCTTCCTAATGGGAGTATAACGATCTCACGAGCTGATTATGAGAAAAAAGATTTCATTCGAAAACTTAAAAGATATTCAACGGTCCCAGAAGGGACTCAGTGGCGACGAAGTGGAAAGACAACGCAGACACTTCGGTCTGAATGAAATTGTCGAAGTTGCCGGGAATCCTTGGATAGAGCTGGCCCAGGAAACACTTAAAGATCCTATGATTTGGTTTTTGGTCGGCATTGGCAGTATTTTTTTTCTTGTGGGAGAGCCCAGTGAGGGGTTGGTGCTGTTTGTTGCCATTCTGCCTTTGCTTTTTATGGATGCCATCCTTCATCGTAGGACCCAGGCCTCGACTCGATCTTTAAAAAGTCAGTTGGCATCGCAAGTTCTTGTGATTCGCCAAGGGGTCGAGCAAACTCTGCCTTCGCAGGAGCTTGTTCCAGGGGATCTTGTGCGGATTTCTTCCGGAGAATATTTACCTGCCGATGGTTTCTTTGAACAGACGGACAGTCTTCAAGTGGATGAGTCTCTTTTGACCGGAGAGGCCTTTCCGATACCGAAAAGCCCGTTGGCGTTTCAAGATTCATGGTTGAATAGCAAGGATGAAGTATTGGTGGAAGCGCAACAGTTGGGACATGCGGGAACGCGCGTATTAACTGGACATGCTTTTTTGCGAATTCTTTTTACGGGTCGCCAAACGGCCTATGGCGAGATTGTTGACTCTGTAGGAAGACTTCCCCATGAAAGAACTCCTTTGCAAAAGGCAATAACGAAGTTGGTTCAGGTGTTGGTGTATTCGGCGGCTGTTTTTTGTCTTCTTTTGGCGGCAGTGCGAATTTATCAGGGATATGGCTGGTTGGATGCTCTTCTAAGTGCGGCCACCTTGGCTGTCGCCGCGATCCCTGAAGAGTTTCCAGTGGTGTTCACATTTTTTTTAGGAGTCGGAGTTTATCGTTTGGCGACCAAACATGCTCTGGTTCGTCGCGCGGTCTCCGTTGAAAATATCGGGCGCGTGACGCAGATTTGTACGGACAAAACAGGGACGATCACAATAGGTCAGCTTAAGCTTGTTCATCTCGATGTGGCCCCCTCAGAAAGTGAAGAAAATTTGTTGTGGGTCGCCTCCCAGGCCTCTGACCGCGTTGGCATGGACCCCGTCGATCAAGCGATCAATGAGAGGGCGAAAGAAAAAGCGATTCCCCATTTGCAACGCCTTCGGGTTTTTCCTTTTACCGAAGATCGAAAAAGAGAAGCGGCTTTCGTTAAGAACTCTCAAGGACAGGATATCTGTTGTCTTAAAGGCGCTCCCGAGATGGTTCTTTCCATGTCGAAGTTGTCGATAGAAGAGCGAGCGCAGTGGCTTCAGAAGACATCCCGATGGGCGCAAGACGGGCACAAAGTTTTAGCCTGTGCTCAAAGAACACTGACTTCTCAGGATCTGACGCAAGAGCCGCAAGAGGGTTTTACATTTTGTGGGCTCTTGGCATTTGAAGATCCTCCGCGAAAAGAAGTGGCGGCGGCCATAAATTACTGTCAAAAAAATGGCATTCGCGTCTTGATGATCACCGGCGATCATCGCGAGACGGCCCTGGCCATCGGAAAAGACATCGGCCTTGGGCAGGGCTCGCCGGTTGTAGTGTCGGCGGAAGATGAGGCGGAGAAATTTGCAGAGTCTTGGTTGGCCGATCATCCTGACTTTTTAAAAGGGTTGGATATCGTGGCTCGCTGCAATCCCTTGCAAAAGCTTCGCATCGTCAGTGCCCTTCGTCATTCTGGCGAGCTGGTTGCGGTTACGGGAGATGGGGTTAATGACGTGCCAGCCTTGAAGGCGGCTGACATTGGTATTGCGATGGGAGAGCGGGGAACCCGCAGTGCCAAAGAAGTGGCAGCCATCATCCTTATGGACGACAACTTCAGTACGATCGTGAATGCCATTCGCGAAGGTCGTCAACTTTTCTTAAGTCTGAAAAAAAGTTTCGAATATCTTCTTCTTATCCATATTCCCCTGGTGTTGACGGCTGCGTTGATTCCGTTGATGGGTTACCCGCTTCTTTATTTGCCTGTGCATGTTGTTTGGCTGGAGCTGCTGATCCATCCCTCCGCTCTCTTTGCGTTTCAGCAGAAGTCGTCAGATAAACAGAAAGATCGCTTGCAGATTCACGAGCGCAGTAAGAACCTCTTCTTCTTTTCAAGACGTGAGGGGTGGTGGTTGAGTTTTCTCGGATTGGTTTTTACAGGGGTTCTGGCTTTAAGCTATGTTTCCAGCTTTTCTGAGAGCGGAGATGCGACTCATGCCCGCGCCAAAGCTTTGGCGCTTTTAACCTTGTGGAGTGCCATGATCGTGGCGGCATTGACGGGCCTTCGCGAGATCGCTTCCAGATTGATTTTTACGGGAACTGTCCTATCTGCCGTTTTGATTATTCAAATTCCTTGGTTCAGTAAACTATTGCATCTTTCTTGCCTTCATGGGGAAGACTGGATAAATGTGGTGGGAATCCTCGGCGTCTTTTTTGTGATCCTTCAAATACAGCGATCTAAAGGAAAAACATCGATCTAAACTCGGAGGACCTCGTGAACTGCTTTTACATAATGTCTTTGTTTTTTATCCTCCTTCTGGGGCCGGTGGGGACCTTCGCCCAAGAGGCCACAGAGGGGATTGGCTTTTGCTCTGAGTATGTTGCCCAGAAGACAATGGGATTTATCTCTGATTCGGAGGTCGTTGGAAAAAGCTGTTCGGGAACATTTTGGATCAAAAAAATCTCAGGCGGGAAGTTCGTAGTTTCTGCGGTGATTCCGGTGGGAAGTTTTGACAGCGGCATTCACAAAAGAGACGTCGACATTGAGCGACTGTTCACGAGCTCATCCTCCAAAGGCCTTTTGCGTTTTGATTCTAAAGAGTTAGATGCCACTTTCTTGGAACAACTAAAATCAGGCAGCGCCGAACTTCCCGGAGTCTTGACCTTAAAAGACGTCTCACGCAATGTTCGATTTGAAGTTCAACTTGATTCTGAGAACAAACGAATTCTGGCGACCTTAGAGACGAAGCTGACCGATTTCGACTTAGAGCCTCCACGGGTTCTCGGGGGATTTATTGCTAAAGTGCATCCCGATTTTAAAATCAGGGTCAACGTGGATGCCAAAGTTTTGTCTGATTTCAATCTTCAAGAATAAATTTCTGCAAATCTGTTTTACAGCAAAAATATATCTGGCCTTATGTATTTCATAGAAGATCTGTGATTGGGGTGAACGCCGCCAGTCAACAATCGTAAGATGAGGGGTGAACACGCGAGGTGTTTATGAAAAACAAAGTGGCCTTTGTGACCGGGGCGGGCTCGGGAATCGGCAGAGCGACGGCGTTGGCTTATGCTCAACGAAATACACGCGTCGCGGTTGTTGATTACTCTGAAGAAGCGGCGTGGGAGACTCTTCGTCAGATCCGCGATAAAAGTGACGTCCCCGCCGAGGCTTTCATTTGTGACGTGACCATCGAAGAAGAAGTTCGAAGTGCGATTCTTAAGACCAGTGACATTCTGGGACCCATCACGGAGGCCTTTAATAATGCGGGTACGGAAGGGGAACCCGGTTCGTTGTGCTCTTGTACTGATGAAAACTGGGATGGAGTTTTTAATATCAATATTCGCGGAATTTGGCTGTGCATGAAGTATCAGTTGGACCAGATGGCGAAGAATGGTGGCGGAGCGGTGGTGAATTGCTCCTCGATTGCGGGCTTGACCGGTTTTGCCAATATGGCCCCTTATGTCGCCAGCAAACACGCCGTTCTTGGTCTGACCAAAGCGGCGGCGTTGGAATACGCCAAGTACAGTGTTCGCGTCAATGCGATTTGTCCCGGATTTATCGATACCCCGATGTTGGCAAGATATGCCAAGCACTTTCACGTCACCAATGAAAAAATGGCGGAGGGAACTCCCATGGGGCGCTTGGGAACGCCTCCCGAAATTGCCCACGCTGTTCTTTGGCTTAACTCTCAAGAGGCCTCCTTTGTAACGGGACATGCCTTGGTTGCAGATGGAGGTTGGGTCATTCAATGACCTATTATGGCGGAGCAGGCGGCGATTCTTTCAGCCAAAGATCTCCATAAAAACTACGCGATGGGCGAAGTTCAGGTGCAGGCCCTTCGTGGTGTGAACTTACAACTTTTTCCTCATGAGTTTGTTGTCTTGTTGGGCCCTTCGGGAAGTGGCAAGTCCACCTTGCTTAATATTCTTGGCGGTTTGGATTCTCCCAGTTCGGGAGAAGTTTTTTACGCCGATCAGAATCTGACAAAGGCTACTCAAACACAATTGACTCAATATCGGCGTTATCATGTGGGCTTTGTCTTTCAGTTTTATAACTTAATTTCGAATCTCTCCGCCGCTGAAAATGTCGAATTGGTCACGGATATTAGCGAACATCCCATGACCTCGCTGGAGGCTCTGGATCTTGTCGGCCTCAAAGAGCGTAAAGATCACTTTCCCTCACAACTTTCAGGAGGGGAGCAGCAGCGTGTGGCCATTGCCCGGGCCATCGCCAAGCGGCCTCAAATTTTGTTATGTGATGAACCGACGGGCGCTTTGGACCTGACCACGGGGAAGTTGGTTTTACAAGCGATTGAAAAGGTCCATCGTGAATTGGGAACTTTGGTTGTTGTGATCACACATAACACGGCCATCGCGGGACTTGCGGATCGGGTTCTTTATTTTCGCGATGGACAGGTTTTTAAGGAAAATCGAAATCTTCAGAAAACGTCTTTAGATGAGGTGTTTTGGTGAAAGTTTTGGATAGAAAACTTCTTCGTGATTTATGGGCCTTTCGCGCCCAAGTCCTGACGTTGGCGACGTTGGTGATTTGTGGTGTCGCGGTCTTGGTGGCCTCCTGGAGCGCATATATTTCTTTGCAGAAGGCGCAGGTGATCTATTATGCACAAAATAGATTTGCCGATGTTTTTGCAGAGGTGGTGCGAGCCCCGTCTGATATTTTAGAGAGAATTCGTAAAATCCCCGGTGTGGAACTGGCCGAGGGCCGGGTGGTGGAAGATGTTCTTCTTGATGTTCCTCAACAGGTGGAGCCGGCCTTGGGGCGGTTCATTTCTTATGACCCTCAAAGTTTGCTCAACTTGATTCATCTCAAGAAAGGGCGATTTCCAGAGGGGGGAAGTGCTAACGAAGTTCTGGTGCACGAAAGTTTTGCCAAAGCTCATAATCTAAATCCGGGAGATCATTTTAAGGCTCTGTTCAAAGGCAAAATCACTCGTTTCGTGGTGGTTGGGGTTGGAATATCTCCAGAGTACGTCTATGCCATCAGCCCCATTGCGCCCTTACCTGATGATCGCCACTTTGGTGTGATCTGGTTGAATCATGCCGTTCTGTCGCGACTGAACCAGATGGAGGGGGCCTTTAATAGCTTTGTTATTCGCCGAGAATCGGGAGCGTCGTTAGGTCCCCTGAAGGCCTCGCTGGACAGGCTGCTTAAACCTTTTGGTTCGATGGGGTCCTATGATCGTTCTCGGCAAATCAGTAACATGTTTGTGGAGGATGAGATTCGTCAACAAAGATCCATGTCGGCAGTGGTGCCGGGAATTTTTATAAGTATCGCCACTTTTATTATGCATATCGTGATGGTCCGTTTGGTGAGTCTGCATCGAGGACAGATCGCAACGTTAAAGTCTGTGGGGTATTCTTCTTTTCATTTGGCGATCTACTATTGGAAGCTGGTGTCTGTGATCCTTGTGATTGGATTGTTGCCCTCTTTTGTTTTGGCTTATGGCATCGGTCAGTGGTACTCCGGGCTTTATGCGGAGTATTTTCGTTTTCCACAGATCGATTTTTCACTTTCCTTACAGGCCGTTTTGTTAGGGCTGATCGCGGGATTTGTTCCGGGGTGGATGGCTTCACTGACGGCCTTACTGACGGTATTTCGTTTGGCTCCGGCCGAGGCGATGCGCCCC
>JAHRXB010000105.1 GCA_019104905.1 Bdellovibrio sp. | reverse complement strand
CATGGCTGGTGTTTTCCCGCCCATCAAACTTTGTGAATAAAATCTTTTTCGAGAAGCTTAAATCAAAGTCGCGCTTAATATCTTCCAATTCACTGAGGTTCTTATGCAACCCGAGAAAAGCAAACTTGTCGGGGTTCACGGGCAAAATAACTTCATCCGATGCCACCGTCACCGCCGTATTCACCGCACTCAAGGCCGGTGCTGTGTCGATCAGAATCAGATCATACCGATGTTTGATTTTCTCTAAAGGAGTCTTGACGATTTGCGACCAATTGCGATTGGAGTTGAGCAAAACGCGATCCAAAACTGAATTATTCAAAGAAGACGGAATCAAGTCGACATGAGGCTCGACAAAACGCACGCACTCTTCAATGCTTTTGCGTTTTTCGGCAATATCCACCCACACCGGAAGACTTTCATCTTCCACTCCAAGAGCAAAACTAAGATTGGCCTGTTGATCCAAATCTACAAAAAGCACTCGCGCGCCGTACATGGCCGCTCGCAGCCCCATGTTCAAAACAGAGGTGGTTTTAGCCACGCCCCCTTTGAGCATCTGCACAGAAATCACTTTTTGAGGATAAACATAACCTTCAGACAAAAGCAGCGAACGGACCTCTTCTGGCAACAACCAAGGAGATCTGATTTTCTTTTGCAGAACGACTTCGGCCTTTTTCTTAACTTCACTGGGCGGAACTTCCATAAAAGAGGCCAAATCACTGAGGGTGATACAAAATTCCTGCTGCGCCAATGTGGACATAAGGACCTCCTTCTGGATAAGAGCCTACCGGAGAGCAGGGCCCAAGAGCAAGAGCGGCGCACAGAGTTATTATCATAGCTCTGGGGGATTAAAGTCCTCCAGATGTTGGACTTCCTGCCTTAAAAGCGACTTCATCTGCTCTACGTCCTTATCGCTCTTATAAGACCAGAGTAATTGCTCGCGCATCTTACGAAGCTGCCAGATCTGTTCGGGGGCCAACGGCCGCAGGGACTCGATCATATGGCGCAAGTGCAGATCCACTTCCCGCTTAAAATCCCCATAATCGGGATCATCTTCCTTATCTAAGAAATCCAGGAACTCAGAAATTGACGGATGCATATAGAACTCCTCACATCCCTGCTATTCTCTAGCTTCCCTTTCTCCTTTTCTATTCTCCGAGGTCATTCCTGCCAACAATCACACCCTTCCTACACAAGGACGGTAGTTTTTTCGCAATTTTAGAACCCCCAGGCCCTCCCTCCACCGCCGAACACTAATTTTCGTGCATTCCCCCTCGCTCTCCCGTAATAAAGGAAGACTTTTTCTATTGAGTTCATTAGGAGTGCCCATGAAGCCTGCCCAAAAACTGCCTGTTGTTGAAAAATCTAAGCACTGGCTGATCATCAACAAACCCACGGGGATTTCTGTCCATAACGAAGCTGGAGACGTTCGCAGTATTTTAAAGAAACAGCTTCATCCTGGCACCTTTCACGACATCTACCCCGTCCATCGCCTCGACAAAGAGACCAGCGGTCTTTTGGTGGTTGCCACAGAACAGGAAGCCGCGGCTTCACTTTCTGAACAGTTTCAAAATCACAAAGCAGAAAAAATGTACTACGCCGTTCTTCGCGGCCCCATGGATGTTTCCGACGAGTGGCAAGAATGGGCCTTCCCTATTTCTGACAAAGCCGAAGGACGGAAGAATCCCCAAGGCCTTTTGAAGGACCGCATTGAAGCCAAAACTTTGTACCGAGTCCTTGAATCCAATAAATTCTTTTCGTTGGTGGAGCTTCGTTTGCTGACAGGCCGTCAACATCAAATCCGCAAACACAGTGCTTTAGCAAAACATGCCATCGTCGGCGATCCCCGCTATAATGATCCCACTTACAACAGCAAAATGGCGAAAATCTATGGCAACGATCGCATGTACCTGCACGCGTTTCGTTTAACTCTTCCCATCGGAGGACGAGTACAAACTTTTGAAACTCCCGTTCCTCCTGATTTTAAAAAGCTTTTTCAGAGCTAAAGGGGCCCGTCTCAGCTTTACGTAAGATCGTCGACACCAGGAAATATGAGCCGACTCCAAGACCGTCGGCCTTTCTTAAGACCTAAGAAGAGAACTTACTTCGCCCTTCAATTACCTCGTGATTTTCTCACCTGGGTGCTCAATAAATAGGCACATTATTTAAGGAGCCTTCCTGTGCCTATGGACTTCAAATTGCGAATTCTGCTTGCGTCTATTATCACGCTGATCGGGGCCTCGTGCTCCCTTTCGACCTCGTCCAGCCCGATCGATTCCAACCGATCTACGTCTGCGGAGGAGCCAGCGCCAGCACTCCCCCCAACGCCTGGGCTTGACGATCCGACGCCTCCCGAAGCCTCATATCCTGACCTTCCCACCGAAGATTTAGGACGAGAAAATATCGGAACCAAAATAAGAGTGTCGAATCTTTTTGATCGTTGGACTTTAAAAAGTTCTGTCACCGCAGGACGAGGCTCTCAGTACGCCGACGTCACGACGAACTGCTATGGAAAAATAGATTTACCCTATGCCCTCACCGCCGACCAATGGAAAGATCGTGCGCAAAAAAGCGCTTACTATCAAAACATCGACCGCCTGATTGAAAAAGTTGGCCTCCAGCTAATTACCGATCGAGGAGGGGTGCTGACTGGGACTGAAAAACAAAACTTCTTAAAGGCCCTTAAAGCCCTCGCCTGGCAAGAAAGTGGTTGGCAGCACTATGTGCGCTACAAAGATTGGTTTTTCGTGATCTTAAGTGGTGGCTCCTACAATGTGCTGGATGACTGGGGCATCACTCAAGTGGCCCGCTCAGGATTTTCTGCAAGCCAACTTCTGAACACCGCCTTTTTCGCAAACAAAGAATACTGCAGTATCGAAACCACACTTTATTATGGCTTCACTGAGTACTATGACAACTACATAGAAGCGCGCACCTTGAGTTGCAATCAAACAGGAAACCCGATAGATAAACTCTTAGGCGCCTACAACCGCTACTCCTCGGGCTTCAGCGCGTGTTACAACGGCCTCTCTCCCGATTCCGCCTACAGAACCTATCAAATCAACGCTATGAACGGCCTAAAAACCCACTACCAATCAACCCCCTGGATCAACGCCATAAACTAGGGCCTTACTCTGGGGCGTCGAAGGACGCATCTATTCCTCTAAAGACCCAGTGCCCTTCCCATTAAACAGATATCCGAGTTCCGCAGCAGCAGCCCCGAAAGGGGCGCGTCCGCGAGGACTGTCCGAGGAGATCTGTTTAATGGGAAGGGCACTGGGTCTTTAGAGGGAGCAAGCCTACTTCTTAGAAGGCCCGATCTTACTATCCAGCTTAGAAAGAAAACTCGCAACCAAGTCTTCGCGTTCTTGACCTGACACCGGGCGAACTCCCAAAGGGAATTCCTTATAGAGTTCCTTGGGAATTTCCAGCAAGAACCGTGACGGAGTCACTGGGCGCACGGCCCCGTTTTTTTTGCGTTGCTGACAGCGGGTCATGACCAAACGTTTTTTCGCGCGAGTGACGCCGACATAAAACAAACGGCGCTCTTCATCGATATCAGATCCCAGGTTTTTATGAGGTAAAAGGTCTTCTTCCAGCCCCGCCAAAATCACGACGGGGAATTCCAAGCCTTTAGAGGCATGCAACGTCATGAGTTGCACTTTATTGGGATTTTCCTCTTCTTGAGACATATCATCGCGCAATAACATCGCATCCACGAAGGATTTGATACTTTCCATATCGTAAGCCCGACGGCCTAGATACGCATCCAAGATCCGCCCTAGAATTTCAACAACCATCCACTTCTTTTCAGCGCTGGTCGGATCTGCCGCCGTGCCATACACATAATCGCGATAGCCGATATTCTGAAAAATTTCGACCATCTTAGCTCCCGGGGTAGAACCCACTTGGAAATCCAAGATGTTCTTAGGAAGGTCTTCGATAAACTTCATCAGTTCATCAATGGACTCACCGGCTTTTTCCTGCACTTCCGCTTCTTTCCAAAAACGGCAGGCATCCACAAAGTTGATTCTTTTCTTAAGAGCAAATTCACTGAGCTTTTCAATTGTCGTATCACCGATGCCCCGCGAAGGAACGTTGATAATACGACGCAAAGACACCTCATTCGGAGCCAAAGCTTGCTTGAGGTAGGCCATCAAGTCTTTGATCTCACGGCGATCAAAAATCGAGGTTCCACCGGAAATATTATAAGGGATATTAGCCCGTCGCAAAGAGGACTCGATCAGCCCCCCTTGGGTGTTTGAGCGATACAGAATAGCAAAGTCCTTATAACTATAACCTTGCCTTTGGAAATGCAGGATTTCGCTGACGACAAACTCACATTCGTCTTCTTCGCGATCTAGTAGAAACATTTCAGGAAGTTCACCTGTTTCTTGGGCGGCTTCCGCACGAAGGATCTTCCCATGGCGGTTTTTATTTTTTGAAATGGCGGCGTTCGCCACCGCCAAAATTTCAGAAGAGGACCGGTAATTCCGCTCGAGCTTAATCACTTCACAGTTTTTAAATTCTTGCGGAAAGTTCAGAATATTTTTTACTTCCGCCCCTCGCCAACCATAAATGGACTGATCGTCGTCTCCAACCACGGTGACGTTGTTATGAACTCGCACGATCTGATGAATCAAATCCATCTGCATTCGATTGGTGTCTTGAAACTCATCGACCATTACTTGGCTGAACGAATTTTGTACCTTTTCAAGAATATCTGGATGCTCTTTAAAAAGTTGGAGAGGTTTTATCAAAAGACCTTCAAAGTCCACCACGCCCAAATGTTCTAAGCGTTTGGCGAATTTCGGAGCCAAAACCTCGGCCATCTCGTGGTATTCATCAAAGGCTTCATTCTGTAAGGCGATTCCGGTACGACGATCATTGATCATCGCCAAAATCTTATCGACATCGAACTTGTCTTTACCTGAATTTTTGACGTCTTTAATCAGATCCTTCAGGATGGCATTGCAATCACTCTGATCGACAATCCCAAAATACGGCGACAGACCGGCATGTTTATGAAAACGTCGCAGAATCTGCAGACCAAAAGAGTGGAAGGTCCCCGCCCAAAGACCTTTCCCCGTGTTACCAAGCTTAACTCCCACTCGATGTGTGAGTTCGCGCGCGGCTTTGTTGGTGAACGTAAGAACACAGATCTCTTGAGCCTTCGCGACTCTTTCAGAAACCAATCTCCCCGTTCTTGAAACAAGAACTGTCGTTTTGCCCGAACCCGCCCCAGCCAAAATAAGCAAAGGACCGTAATTATGTTTTACGGCCTTCTGCTGTTCGGGGTTCAACCCTTTAAGCCAATCCATTTTACCGCGCTAAATTCAGATAAAAGATTATGTTCTGTTGTGAATCAAGGTACGAACTTCGTCTTCAAAAACCACTTCGATTTTATCAGACAAAGCATCTTTAATGAAACCCATGCCAAATTTAGGATGTTGAAGTTTGGTGTTCTTTTCAAACTTCGCCTTCATGTTGTAGCTTGCCGTGGGGGCGCCCTCGTTGGCCATCAACATTTCATATTCATTGCGATGACTGGATTTGCGAGAACTCATAGTTTGTTCACGTTTTTTCGCCGCCGCACCCGTCAAAGGCTTGCCAGTGCGAGTTTGCGCTTTCGGAAGAGAATAGGTTTTTTGAGATCCACAAATTTCACATTTGATTTTCGCGGAAGTCGACGACGTGTGAGCCAGGACCACATGGTATCTATCTGCATCACATTTCTTACAGAACGCAAAAAAAGATTTCGCGACGGGGGGCAGGGTATTCATCGACATTTTTTCTTCCTATCTAGTATTGTTGTTTCAAACTATAAATCATCAATTTTTCATCCAACTTCTTCTGTGCAATTTCACCTGCACTGAGGAAGAAGGGACCTTCACTACGCTCAATACGCTTCTGAAAGTCTAACATACTCTCTTCACTTTTCGGATCAATGAAGGTCCCGGTCGGACCATAATTTTCCAAAAACGCCAGGTCGGGTTCTTTATTAAAAAACTTTTCCCAGCAATTCGTGTTTACCTGAACACGATAAGTGATCGTTTTTGCGTGAGAGTGCACTGGAGCATAAGCTCCAATCACCTCCAGATGGCCATAATGAGAGTGAAGTTTTAAAGCCGGACTTCCCCACTGGGTCATACCTGAACACTGATCTACGTTAGCATACCACAATCCGAAGGCCTTAGAAAGGAACCCCAAGCCATAGAATCCCTGTCCCTCGGGAACAAGCGAATTCACCGAACAAAGATTGTGAGCCACCCACTCGCCTTTGTGCATTGTCGGAATAATGATAAACAAGGACAGGGGAATCCAATCCATTTCATCTAAAGAAGTCACTTCCTTCAGCACGCTGGAGGTTTTTATTGGGGAACCCGTCGCGGGAAACTTTTTGGGATCAAGAGCGTCGCGCATTTCTTTCGTTAAAGCCGAGGGCTTCGCGGCAAACCCCGCAACAAATCCAGGCATGACCGCACAGTCATAAAAAACCCAGCGAGGCATCGCCATGTTGGAGGGCCCAAAGGCACGCTCTTCTAAAGAATAAAGGCGATCGGCAAAGGCCAACTCGCTGATATCGAGAGGATCTTTGAAAATGGGTTCCTGCTGAAACCAGTTGAGACGATGAACCGAACCCGGCTGAGCGATTTGGTTTTCTGGACGAACAAATACATAAGGGCGAATATCATCGCGCTCCATCCAGTTCGCTTTTGCCAATAAAGGATTCATCTGCTTTCGCCCCTCCGGGGACCTTACCGTCCCACCATATCTTCTGGTTTTACTATCTTATCAAATTCTTCGCCAGAAAGGAGTCCAAGATTGATAGCTTCTTCGCGCAGTGTTGTGCCATTTTTGTGGGCAGTTTTCGCGATTTTAGCGGCATTATCATAACCAATATGAGGGTTCAGAGCCGTGACCAACATCAACGAATGCTCCAGATGCTTCCGAATTTGCTTCTGGTTCGCTAGAATTCCCGTCACACAGTGGTCCGTAAAAGACTCGCAGGCGTCGGCTAACAAGCGAATTGAGTTCAGCACGTTAAAAACAATCAGAGGTTTAAAGACGTTCAACTCAAAATGGCCCGTAGCCCCCCCAATACTGACTGCCACATGATTCCCCATCACTTGCGCACAGACCATGGTCATGGCTTCACTCTGAGTCGGATTCACTTTACCGGGCATAATCGAGCTGCCGGGTTCATTTTCAGGAAGCTGCAGCTCACCGATCCCACAACGAGGACCGGACCCCAAAAGGCGAATATCGTTGGCAATCTTCATCAAAGACACGGCCACCGAGTTTAAAGCACCACTGACCTCGACCAGAGCATCATGGGAAGCCAAAGCCTCAAATTTATTTTCCGCCGAAACAAAGGGGATCTTTGTCTCATGTGCAATGGATTTCGCCGCTTCCATCGCAAACTGAGGATGCGTGTTCAACCCCGTCCCCACTGCAGTGCCTCCCAAGGCCAACTCATACAGATGAGGCAATGTGTTTTTCACTCTTTGCACGGAGTGTTTCATTTGGGTGGCGTAACCTGAAAACTCTTGTCCCAAGGTTAAAGGGGTCGCATCCATCAAGTGGGTACGACCAATTTTGACGATATCTTTGAATTCTTTTTGCTTATGCTCCAAGGCTTTATGCAGCTTCTCCATCATCGGCAACAGACGGTGATCAATTTGTTCAGCCACCGCAATATGCATCGCCGTGGGGAAGGTGTCGTTGGAAGATTGCCCTTTATTCACATCATCATTGGGATGAATCTCTTTACTGGGAAGCCGAATGCCCAACATATCCATCGCCCGATTGGCGATCACTTCATTGGCATTCATGTTGGTTTGTGTCCCTGAGCCGGTCTGCCAAACCACGAGAGGAAAATGAGCATCCCACTTTCCGGCAATGACTTCGTCGGCCGCTTTCACGATGACCTCGGTTTTCTTGTCATCCAAAATCCCCAACTTGTGATTAGTCAGGGCCGCACATTTTTTAAGAATTCCCAAGGCACGAATCATCTCGCGAGGAAAACGATCCCCACCAATGCGAAAGTTCTGTGTGGATCTTTGCGTTTGAGCTCCCCAGAATTTATCTGCCGGAACCATCACCTCACCCATGGTGTCTTTTTCAGTTCGAAATCCATTCTGTGCCATTGCGATTATCCTCCCTGATTATGAAAAATATTTTAACTCTTACGGGCGACTTGGCCTACATGGGCTTGGTCAGTTGGGTAAATAACAAGCTCCTGAATATTCACATGAGCCGGGCGAGCCACGCACCACGCGATGGTCTCGGCAATATCCTGCGCAGTTAAAGGAGTCATGCCTTCATAGACTTTGTCCGCCTTGGCGGCATCCTCAAAACGCACCAAAGAAAACTCTGTGTGCACCATTCCTGGTTCAATATTGGTCACACGAATTTTGCTGCCAAGAAGATCCATGCGCAGTCCCTCTGACAAGGCTCGCACGGCGAATTTGGTCGCGCAATAAACACCGCCGCCAGGATAAGTCCATCTCCCGGCCACAGACCCCAGATTGACAATGTGCCCTGAGTTTCGGCGAACCATGTGTTCGACCACTCCTCGGGTCATAAAAAGCAATCCTTTGATATTGGTGTCGATCATGGTTTCCCAGTCATCCAAGGAGGACTCTTGCATCTTATCGACGCCTTTCGCAAGTCCGGCGTTGTTCACAAGAACATCGACGTGCGCGACATCACTCGAAAATGTTTTTAAAAACTCACTGACCTCGAAACGATCCGAGACATCAAAAGCCGCCGTCTTCACACTGACAGCCGGAAACTGAGCTTTTAAATTTTTTTCGAGTTCCTGAAGCTTTTCCAAGCGACGCCCTGTCGCCAGAATGGAATACCCCTGCCCCGCCAAAGCCAAAGCTGTCGCCCAACCAATTCCCGACGTCGCCCCGGTAATCAAAGCCCATTTCGCCATAATGTCACCTCACCCAAAAAACGATAACAGCCCCGCCCCCGAAAAGGTACCAGCTTCCCTTTGTGTCGAAATCGCCCCATTCTTGATGCTGCGCACTGCAAAAAGGTACGGCGTACCTCCGGGGCGGGAATTCTGGTAGGGTCGCGGACATATGAAATGTCCTTGTGGGTCTGAAAAAGAATATCTTGAGTGTTGTGGTGTTTATCATTCTGGCAAAGAGGTCGCGCCGACGGCGGAAGCTTTGATGCGTTCTCGCTATAGTGCCTTTGCGAAGAATCAAATGGCGTATCTTCGTGATACGACTGATCCTCAAACTCTGGATCTGATTGATGACGAGGCCAACCAAGAGTGGGCGGAGCGAGCCCAGTTCTTGAAACTTGAAATTTTGAAGGCCGAAGAAAAAGGCACCAAAGGCACGGTCGAGTTTAAGGCGTTCTATACCGTGGACGATGAAGAGTACATCCATCATGAAGTCAGCACCTTCCGCAAACAAGCCGGTCAGTGGTTTTTCAAATCCGGAAAGATCAAAGCGGAGAAAAAATAAATGAAATACTGGCTCATGAAATCCGAACCGGATGTTTTTTCGATCGACCAACTTAAAAAAGACAAAACAACCTGGTGGGAGGGTGTGCGCAACTACCAAGCGCGCAACTTCATGATGAAAGACATGCAAGTCGGTGATGCGGTTTTATTCTATCACTCTAACGCCGAACCTTCGGGTGTTGCGGGACTGGCGAAGATTTCAAAAATAGCCGCCCCCGATAAAACTCAATTTGATAAAAAGTCAGAATACTTCGACGCCAAGGCCAGCAAAGAAAAACCGATCTGGTATTGCGTGGAAGTCGAATACGTTGAAAAATTCAAAGAGGTCGTGAGCCTTAGTGATCTTCGTACCAATGAAAAGCTGCAAGACATGGTGGTTCTGCAAAAAGGCTCCCGCTTGTCCGTACAGCCGGTCGAGAAAAAACACTTCGACATCGTCAAAAAAATGGGCGGCCTTTAATCCATGAAACTTTTTTTAGCTCCGATGGAAGGTGTGGTGGATTGGGTGATGCGTGACACCCTCACCCGCCTTGGCGGAATTGACCAATGCGTGACCGAGTTTCTTCGTGTCACCGATCGTCTGCATCCTGAGAGTGTTTTTTATAAAAACTGTCCCGAACTCAAAACCCACTCCCGCACCCGCTGGGGAACTCCGGTCTTTGTGCAACTTCTGGGCGGACACGCTGAACCCTTAGCGCTTAATGCCCAAAGAGCCGTCAAGCTGGGAGCCCTTGGTATTGATCTCAACTTCGGATGCCCCGCAAAAACCGTGAATCGCCACGATGGCGGAGCTTCTTTGCTTAAATCCTGCGACCGAGTTTTCACTATTGTCGACACCGTTCGCAAAGCCGTTCCTTCTGAAATCCCCGTCACGGCAAAAATTCGTTTGGGATTTGATGATCCCAGCAAATGCCTGGATATCGCCCAGGCGGTGCAAGAGGCCAACGCCACCTGGCTCACTGTACACTGTCGCACTAAAACCGATGGCTACCGCCCGCCCGCCTATTGGGAGTGGATTCCGCAAATCAAAGAAAAAACAAAATTGAAAATCGTCGCCAACGGAGAAATCTGGAACGTCGCGGATTTTCATCGCTGTGTGGAAGTGACTCAGTGTGAAGACTACATGATCGGCCGTGGAGTTCTAAGCAATCCCTATATTTTTCAGCAGATCAAACAAAGTGTGAACAAAGAACAAGTCACCGAGATGAGTTGGGAGCAGACCAAACTTTTACTGCCCCAGTTTTTTGAAGCCAGCACTTTGTATATCAATGATTACTTTGCGGTGTCCCGCACGAAACAATGGCTCAAAGCTTTATCGCTAAAGAACGCCGAAGCCAAACAGGTCTTTGACGAAATCAAAGTTCTAAAAAAGCCCCAAGAATTCCGAGAACATTTGGAACGGATTTGCCAGCAACCCTAGTGCGTGGCTCGATACATAGCCTGAACGCCTTCTTTGGAAACCTCTTGATTCAACTCTTCGACAGCTTGCCGGAAAGTTCTTTCAATCAAAACCCGGTCTTTCTCTGTCAAGCGCACTCCCGGAGCTTCCCCGATAAGCAATTTCACGGAACCCTGATTCAACTTTTGAGTCTTCATATCGACCCCAAAAGTCAGACCCTGCAATTTCCGCGGTTCCATCGATGCCCCTAAAGTTTTACGCAAGATTTTTTCCATCGACTCCCCATGAGTGGCCAGCGCATTGCGTGTCTCTGCCGCCGCCACACCTTCAGGAATAAATGCCAAACGATAGCCACCGGAATACTTACTATCGGCAAGACCCGCTAAGATCTTAGTTTTTTCAGCCTCATTCAAGGGACTCACGGCCACTGAAACGCAATCATCCCCCGAGCACAAAGTCTTAAGCTTCCCTTGGCTGACCGATCGGCGAATGACTTCTTCAAAGTACTTTTTTTGATCCTTAAAACTTTGGGTCACGGCCTTTTCGGCAGTACGGGTCAGCTCCAAAGCTTGATCCACATTCTTTGCGGACGCTAAAGCTTCGGCGGTGCCTTTTAAATTCGCAGCCCCCAAACCAATGATATCGGCGGAAAGCCCGCCTTGAGCCGCATCATTCAGATGAGCCACTTCCCGACTGGCAATATGAATTCCCGGAGAGAAACTGTCCGTCGCTTTCACATATTCTTGAATTTTTAAAACGGTGCTGCGTGGAAGTTCGCTCAAGGCAAATCGCTTCGTCAAGGCTTGAGAAATCTTCTCCGGCTCTCCTTGATTCTTACGAACTATATCAAAAACATCTTGATGAAGAGTTTGCCCCTCAGCCATGCCCGTTCGTCCCACCTCATCACGAATTCCTTTTCGCTGGCGATCCAAACTGCTGAGCTGGCGACTCATCGACTGCTGCATGGAATCTTGAGCATAGTTTTGTACAACGTTATTATTCTGACCTCGTGAATACCGGGCCGCTAAGTTGGCTTGGTCTGCCGAGTGCCCCACTCCGCCCCGGAACCAGGTCTCGGCACTGTCCTCGGTGCGAAGAATTTTATTGTCTTTAAGGTAGTTTGAAAATTCCTCATTGGTTTCTCGGAAGATCTTATCCAATCGTTTTTCAATGTCCTTAGGAACACTTCCGCTAAAAGCAAAACGAGAAGACTTAAAATCTGAATACTTATCAATGATCAGATTAGGGAATTCTTTTTGGAGGTCCTCCATCTTGGAAAACAAAATATCCTTGTGATAGTTCGTTAGGCTGGTGACCAGATTCTTGTCCTTCAAGGTGTCGTTCAAAACCTTCATCTGACTGTTTTCAACATCGAAGAAGGTCATCTTAGCCCGAGTTCCCTTTTCGGCTTGCGCAATCCATTTTTCATTCTGAGCCGTCGTCGCCGGGGAATAGTGAAGATATTTATCGATCAATTCTCCGCGAGTTTTAAAGGTGGACCGTGCCGTCATAGTAGCAACGGATTTTTCAACTTCAACCCCGGCCTTTTCCACTTTTGAAAGACGACCGGCCGCCGCGACTACACGCGCGCCTTTAATAAAATACCCAGCAAAAAGCGTCGGATCGATCACGTTTCCAACGGCATAACATTTCAACTCTTCACGAGCTGTTCTGTTGTAACAAAGATAACGATCGTACTGTTCTTTAATCTTGACCTCAGCGGCATCCAAAAGGCCCGACATCTTGAATTTTTGTTCTTCTGTTAAGTCGATGTCGTCACGTTCTCTTTCTGAAATTGGCACATAGGGCTTCGGACGAACTCGTTCCGCCGAAGCTTTAAAATTCTTCATATCCTGGGCCTGAACATAAAGAAAAGTCGCCGTGAATTTATCCAACTTTTCATCGGGAAGATTATTATACCGATGGTCATCCTTCACAAGATCTCTTTTGCAAAGAATCGACTGATTACACTGCTTCAAAAAAGCTTCGCGCTCGCGATTGCTTTTTTTAAACTTCTCCCAACTGTCCTCTATAAATCCACCCAGGGAAAAAGCCATATCTTTGATTGAAATTCCCAGATCCACCATCGCGTTTTTATAACCACGAAGACACGCTATACCGGATTGACTTTGATACTCTTTAAACTCTTTACAAAGACTTTCAAAATCACACTTCCTCATCAACGGTGCCCACTCAGGATTCTTGGCGGACAACTCCTGACACCGATGCCCCTCTTGCTCTACCCGGCACTGCAACTCAAATTTCTCGACAAGTTTGAACTCACTGGATGAACAGGTTTTTCTGTCTTTCTTGCAAAGAGAATAAAGCAAAATATCCTGCGCATCAAAAGCGTGGGCGGTCAGGGATGACAGGATTATGTAGGTCACAATTTTTAAGAGCATCAAAACAAGGTACCTCGTTGAAACTCTTCGGATTATTTTGAGAAAAATTGAAAGCCTTTATTGAAATAACTCAATAAAATCATAAGGGCGCACATAAAACCCCGTCTTAAAAAGCAGGACCTAGAACCGTGCTTAGAACAGCTTCTGAAAAATCCAATAAGGGCTTTTTGATTTGATCAATTGAAGTTTGAAGTGAGTTGCGATCCATTTCATGGTTTTTTCTGAGAAAAACACAACATGTGTGAGGTCTCGTCGATAATGCCAGTCATGAAAAGACGCCTCCCCCCTATGACCCGACGTCATCACGGCCAAGATCCCCCCAGGTTTGAGCAAACGTAACTGTTTCTCGATTTCTTGACGAGGATTGTACAGATGCTCCCAGACCTCAGTGCTGGTTACGAAGTGATAAGTGCGGCGTAGCTGTTCTTGGTCAGGATAATAATAAAGATCGTAATTGAAGACCTTATATCCCTTGGCCGCGAGAAGCTGAGACAACACTGCCGTCGGGCCGCAGCCAAAATCCAAAACCGATAACTGAGAGGGCGACATCCCTGCGGCCTTAAAATAATTTTCAATCCCTTGAATGAGAGGCTCAAAAAAAGCCTGATAGCCGGCTGAACTGGGGTTGTTTTCATGTTGATCGTAACGCTGCTTTTCTTCCTGAGGACCGAGACGCTCTGCAGGATTCATAAAGATCAGATCACACTGTGCGCAATGAAAATAGCTCCGCTCGGGCTTTCTCTCCACTTTAAAGGGGGTTGAATCTGGGGTTTGGCACAGTAAACAAATCATCTTAGAGAAACCTTGTCTCCCCCCTGTCCCTATGTCAAAAGGAATCATGGCTAAAGTACTCATGTACAAAAAAAATCCCTGCCCGTACTGCGACCGCGCGATCAATTTTCTTGAAAGCAAAGGCATTGCCTACGACGTCGTGGATTTGACAGACCAACCCGAAGAAATTGACAGAATTAAATCCGAAACTGGCTGGAGAACCGTCCCTATTATCTTGATCAATGGAAAGTTGATTGGGGGTTATACGGATTTGAAGGCTTTAGATGAGGAAGGCAAATTGATGCCACTTTTGAATTCAGAAAAAGGAGAATAAATATGAAGAACTTGTTTGTTGTGATCAGCGCGGTTTTTATGTCTTTCTCAGCTCAGGCCGTGGAAACACTTGGTGAGACTGTGACTGTTTATATGTCGTTGGGAAGTGCTCCCTACAACGGAATGGCGCGCGGCTCACTGGAATTAAAGAACACCGGAGACAAAGATTTGACTGGCATCGTGTGGGATCTGAAAGGCATGGGTTATCGCGCACAAGACAATTGCCCTGAAGCTCTTGCTCCTGGCAAAGCGTGCAAAATCTATGTGTCTTACTGGAATACATTCCCAGGGCACAGCTCAGGAACTTTGAAGATTTGGACCTCAGACAAAAACTACATCGTGAATCTATCGGCCTACGGGGAACCGGATCCTTTTAAAAATCCCAATCCACCTATGCCACCACGTTATCCCTAAGAAGATCGCCTACTGGCGCAGTTCCGTTCGAGGGCTCATTTCTACAGGGCCCTCGAAAAACTTTCGGACTCCCGCTTCCATTTCTTCCGTCGTTTTTGCTTTCGCACAGACACCATACAACGCGTTTCCAAATACCAACCACACACTGGTTGTTCGCACATAAAAACGCACTTTTCTCATCGCCAAGTCTTCTCCAAAATATTTTCGAGAAAGCGCGATCAGCTTTAAAAGACATTTGCCGTATTCGGCCCCTTCGTCTTCAGGAGTGCGAGGTGCTTTCTGGCCTTCTTTGCCAAGAGGGGGAGCAAACCCCAAGGTCTCTCCCAGTTGCCACATCATCCATGGACGAGCCGCAAGTCCTCGTCCCGCCATCGCCATGTCACAACCTGTTTCCTGAAGCATCAATAAAGCATCTTCCGCCGTCTGAATATCACCGTTACCAATAATTGGGAAATCCACTGCGCGATGAAGTTGTTTGATCTGCTCCCAGTCCGCAGATCCGCGTCTTTTTTGTGCGGCGGTTCGCGGATGTAAACACACCCAACTCGCTCCGGAGTTACGCAAGCCCATCACAAAACTCAGAAGTTCATCAAATTCCTTAGTGCTGCCGACGGCTCGGATTTTGACACTGACTGGGATCGAAGAGTTTTTGACGGTCATTCTGACAACTTCCGCCGCATAACCGGGGTCTCCCATCAATGCGACTCCATAGTTGTGTTTTAAAGCCTTCTGCACGGGACATCCCATGTTGATGTCAATGGCTTCAGCGCCCCATTCGATCAAACGTTTCACACTTTCCGCAATCGGAACTTCTTCATTGCCAAGAATTTGGGGAACCAGCCCATTTTCATGGGGAGCGCGAAGTGTTTCAGGCGTTTTCTCAAGATTTTCAGAAGGAATGCGCCGAGAGTTCAACATCTCAGTCGGCCAGATTGTGAAGGCTTCGTGCGGAAGATATTCCCGCATCAGTTCACGCAAGGCCACGTGAGTCAGCCCCACCATCGGCGCCAGGCAAAGGGGAAAATTCACCTTTCCATTTAAAATGGGGCGGTGTAATCCCGCAGTCCCCTGTTGTTTCATGGCGGCGAAACTATCACCGATTCATTCTATTGTCGACCAGTTCTTGGACAACCCCGGGCTCTGAAAGAGTTGTCGTATCACCCAGTTGCTCGGGATGATTTTCTGCGATCTTTCTTAGAATTCGACGCATGATTTTCCCCGAGCGAGTTTTCGGTAGCCTTGTTGCCCACTGAATTAAATCTGGCGTGGCAATAGGCCCAATCTCTTTACGCACGGTTTGGATCAGTTCTTTGCGAAGCTCTTCACTGGCCACCTCGCCCGTTTTCAAAGTCACAAAGGCATAAATCCCCTGGCCCTTGATATCGTGAGGATAACCCACAACCGCCGCTTCGGCGACTTTGTGATGGGCGACCAAGGCCGACTCAATCTCTGCCGTGCCCAGACGATGTCCCGACACATTGATCACATCATCCACCCGCCCGGTGATCCAATAATAACCATCTTGATCGCGACGACAACCGTCACCGGTAAAATAATAACCGGGGTAATTTGAAAAATAAGTGTCTTCAAAACGTTTATGATCTCCATAGATCGTGCGTGCCTGGCCCGGCCAAGAATCGGTAATCACCAAAACTCCGTCCCCTGGTCCCGTGATCTCTTGTCCTTCATTGGTCAGAATCTTGGGTTGTACTCCAAAAAATGGCAACGTCGCAGAGCCTGGTTTTTGCGCAATCGCCCCCGGCAATGGGGAGATCAAGATTCCTCCCGTTTCCGTCTGCCACCAAGTATCCACGATCGGACAACGCTTATCTCCCACGATATCGTAATACCACGCCCAAGCTTCCGGATTGATAGGCTCTCCCACTGATCCCAGAAGTCTTAGCGAAGCTCGCGAGCATTTTTTTACGAAGGCGTCCCCTTCTCTCATCAGAGAACGAATGGCTGTTGGAGAGGTATAGAAAATCGTGACCTTGTGTTTATCAACGATCTCCCAAAAACGCGCGGGTGTTGGATAATTTGGAACCCCTTCAAAGAACACGGTGGTGGCGCCATTTGCCAGTGGACCATAGACGATATAACTGTGACCCGTCACCCAGCCCACGTCAGCAGAACACCAATAAATATCTTGTTCATGATAATCAAAAACATACTGATGAGTCATACTGGCATAAACCAAGTATCCACCCGTTGTATGCATGACACCCTTGGGTTTTCCCGTGGAACCAGAAGTGTAAAGAATAAACAGAGGATCTTCAGCGTCCACCATCACAGGCTCACACTGGCTGCTGACGTCCTTCACCATCTCGTGATACCAGAAATCACGCCCTTCTTTCATTTCGATTTGATTGCCGGCGTATCTCACCACCAAGACCTTGTCGGCTATGGATGCTTTCACTAAGGCCTTATCAATGTTCTCTTTCAGAGCAATCACTTTACTGCCGCGGAAACCCGCATCGGCGGTGATCACAAACCGAGAGGCCCCATCAATAATACGATCGGCAATCGAGTCTGGAGCAAAGCCACCAAAAATAACCGAATGAGTGGCGCCAAGACGAGCACACGCCAGCATCGCAAAGGCGGTTTCAGGAATCATCGGCATGTAGATCGTAACAACATCGCCTTTTTTAACGCCCATTTTTTTCAGAACATTGGCAAACCGGCAGACCTCGCCGTGAAGTTCTTTGTAGGTGATTTTTCGTGAGGGCACAGACGGACTGTCGGGCTCCCACAGCATGGCGACTTTATCGCCTCGTTGATCTAAATGTCGGTCAATGCAGTTATAAGAAACATTCAGCTTCCCGCCCTGATACCATTTGATATGAACAGGCTTCTTAAAGCTGACATCCTTCACCTTATCCCACTTTTTGTCCCACACCAATCGCTCGGCTTGTTCAGCCCAAAAACCTTCTGGATCTTTGAGAGATCTCTCATACATTTCTTTGTATTTTGTTTCGTCAATCCAGGCGTTTTTAGCGAAGTCAGGGGATACCGGATAAAGCTCTTTATGCATAACCACCTCATCTGTTTACTTAAATCGTAATACTGAAGAGCATGGGGTCCAACAAAAAAAAAGCCGGGTTTGAAACCCGGCTTTTTTTTGTGAAATCAGAATTAATTCACATCTTTGTAATCTGCATCGATGACGTCGTCACCTTTATCAGAAGAGGCTTCGCCGCCTTCTTGCTGAGTGCCGCCGCCCTCACCACCACCTTGGGCTCCTTGTTTTTTATAGAGCTCAGAAGTGAGTTTGTGAGTGATGTCTTGCAACTTATCGAAAGACGCCTTGAGTTCAGAAGCTTCCGCCGATTTGTTCTCAAGAACTTTTTTCGCACTCGCAATAGCCTCGTTGGCAGATTTCACCTCAGACTCAGGCAATTGCGCTCCTGAATCCTTGAGCAACTTCTCAGTTTGGTAAACCAAGTTGTCGAGGTTGTTTCTTTGAGTTGCCGCCTCGGCCTTACGCTTATCTTCTTCCGCATGTCCTTCGGCATCATTCACCGCACGTTTGATCTCTTCTTCAGAAAGACCAGACTGAGCCGTGATCTTGATCTGCTGAGACTTACCAGAAGACATATCTTTCGCATTCACATGCAAGATACCGTTGGCGTCGATGTCAAAAGTCACTTCAACTTGAGGGACACCACGAGGAGCTGGAGGAAGACCTACAAGCTCAAAGCGTCCCAAAGTTTTGTTGTCAGACGCCATCTTACGCTCCCCTTGAAGAACGTGGATGTCGACAGCCGGTTGATTGTCCGCAGCTGTTGAGAACACCTGAGATTTCTTCGTAGGAATCGCTGTGTTTCTTTCGATCAAAGTAGTCATCACGCCGCCCAAAGTTTCGATACCAAGGCTCAAAGGTGTTACGTCCAAAAGAAGAACGTCTTTCACCTCACCAGCCAAGACACCACCCTGAACTGCGGCACCAACAGCCACTACTTCGTCAGGGTTCACTGTGCGGTTGGGCTCTTTACCGAAGAAATCTTTAACTGCCTTTTGAATGGCAGGGATACGAGTAGAACCACCCACCAAAACGACTTCGTCAATTTCAGAGGCTTTCAAACCAGAATCCGCCAAAGCCTTACGGCAAGGCTCCATCGAACGCTTCACAAGGTCTTCTGTCATTTGCTCGAATTTTGCGCGAGACAATTTTGTCTGTAAATGTTTTGGACCCGATTGATCCGCCGTGATGAATGGCAAGTTGATCTCTGTTTCTTGCGCTGTAGAAAGCTCGATTTTTGCTTTCTCGGCTGCTTCTTTCAGACGTTGCAACGCCATTTTATCGTTCTTAAGATCAATACCTTGATCTTTTTTGAATTCAGAAATCAACCACTCCAAGATCACCGTATCGAAGTTGTCACCACCCAAGTGAGTATCCCCGTTGGTAGCGCGCACTTCTACAACACCATCGCCCACTTCAAGAATAGAGATATCGAATGTACCTCCCCCGAAGTCGTAGATCGCGATCTTTTCATCTTTCTTTCTATCAAGACCGTAAGCCAGCGCAGCCGCTGTTGGTTCGTTGATAATACGTTTAACTTCAAGACCCGCAATACGACCGGCATCTTTTGTCGCCTGTCTTTGCGCATCGTTGAAGTACGCAGGAACCGTCACCACCGCTTCTGTGACAGGCTCACCCAAATAGTCTTCTGCAACCTTTTTAAGTTTTGCAAGAACCGCCGCACCGATTTCCTCTGGAGAAACCTGTTTTCCCTGCGCCTTGAAAGCACAGTCATTGCCCTTGGCAACCACAGTGTAAGGAACCAGTTTAATCTCTTCTTGAATCTCTTCAAATCTGCGACCGATAAAACGTTTTGCAGAATAGATTGTGTTTTCAGGATTCGTCACCGCTTGACGTTTAGCGATTTGACCCACCAAACGATCTCCGTCTTTTGTATACGCTACAACAGAAGGAGTGGTACGAGCGCCCTCTTCGTTCACGAGAACTTTAGGCTCGCCGCCTTCCATGATCGCGACGCATGAGTTCGTCGTTCCTAAGTCGATACCAATTATTTTACCCATACCAAAATCTCCTTAATTTCCATGAAGTTAACTACATTTTGCACTTTAAATGTGGGGCCTCATTCGTTTTCGTCAAGCCACCGTAGCTATTTTTTTATGACAATATTTTAATCAACAAAATCAATATCTTACGAATCTTTAACTCGTGTTATCGGGCAGCTTTAGGCATTATGAGCCCTCGCTCCTCTCTTAAAAAACACAAAACAAATATGTCCCCTCTAGGCCTCGGCGCAAACCCTTCAACGCCGGGGCCTCAATTTTTCTACTTCTTGCGACCGAAAAGACCGCCGCCCTCGGGGGCGACCTTCAAACCGCGAGCTTTTGCAATTTCGCGCAGAAGTTTCTCTTCGTCTTTATGTAATTTTTCAGGGAACTGCACATTCACGCGGAAGTAGATATCACCGCGGCGATTGCCGCGCAAAGAAGGCAATCCTTCTCCAGAGAGCTTCACGTTGTCGCCATCATGAGCTCCTTTAGGCACCTCCACAGTCGCTTTACCTGTCACCGTCGGCACCTCAATTTCCGCACCTAAAAGCATTTGCACATACGGAACAGAGAGCTCTGCAAAAAGATCATCCCCACGACGTTCGAAGTGGTTGTGCGGCTTCACGCGGATCTCAACGAAAAGATCTCCTGGAGGTCCCCCCATGTATCCACCTTCACCTTCGGTGGCAACACGCAAACGAGTGCCCGTATCGACCCCGGCCGGAATGTTCAAACGGATCTTACGGTGTTCGCTGACACGCCCTTTGCCTTTGCAGGATTTGCACGGATTCTTAATCACGGTGCCTTGACCGTGGCAACTTGGACAGGTCGAGGCCATTGCAAAAAAGCCTTGAGAACGAACCACTTGGCCCGAACCGCCACACATCTGACATTGAGACACCTGCGAGCCTTTTTCGGCCCCAGTTCCCTTGCAATCATCACAGTTTTTATCAGTATCAAACTCAATTTCTTTTTCTAAACCCGTGATCACTTCTTTGAGGGTGACCTCGGTCACATAGCGAAGATCTGAACCCCGACGAGGCTCATTGCGGCTGCGGCGTTGTCTTTGCTGACCACCCATGCCGCCACCGAAGAAATCGCCGAAGATGTCTCCGAAATGGGCGAAAATATCATCCACATCCTGGAAGCCCGCTCCGCCGCCTCCGCGTCCCGAGAAAGCTTCGTGACCAAAACGATCATATTGAGCCCGCTTCTGGGGATCACTCAAAACTTCGTAAGCACCAGCAGCCTCTTTAAATTTTTCTTCGGCTTCTTTGTTCCCCGGATTTTTATCGGGATGAAGTTGCATTGCCAACTTACGATAAGCTTTCTTAATCGCATCTTGGTCTGCTTCACGAGGAACGCCTAATATTTCGTAGTAATCTCTTTGCGCCATAGTCTGTGCATTGTCCTAAAATCTTGAAATTTCACGTGCAAATCAAAATATGGTGACGAAGGAGCGTCCGTCAATGCTTCCCTCTAAAAAACTTGCCCCTAGCGGGACCTCGAACGAGCTTCTTTGATGGAAAATTGGACGCAATGCTTCTTTCTGACGAATCACCCCTATGCCCGGAATTCAAATCCAAGCCTTCTTCAGTAGAAATTTAGCTGCCAACAGCAAACTCATCAAAGTTGCAAGAGCCACTCATCAACTCCTCGACCCAGGATTTGATATGATAGTAAATTTACAATCGTTATTGATAATTCAAACGGAATCCTTTAAAAAGGAAATAAGCCACTTCCCGGCAGAAAGCAGAGAAGACATTTTCGCATTGATCTTTCGTTTTCTTGCAGGTGAAAAGCTTAACACCAACGACTTCAAGATCTTCAAAATAGACAAAAGCACCAAGATCTTGGAATTTAAAGTGAAGGACGCCTACGGGAACTGGAGGGCCATTTCGACTTTTTATAAAAGGAAATACCTAGTTTTTATCTACGCTTTCCACAAAAAATCCCAGAGCCTTCAAGTAAAAGAAAAAAACATTATTCGTCAAAGGATCAAAAGGATTTCACTATGACCACTAAAAAACTAAAACCACAAAATCTCATGGAATTGGCTAAAGACTGGGGTATTGACTATCAAGTCTTCCTGATTAAGTCACAGTTGATAGACAGCTTAAGGACTTATTGTCACAAACACAGCATCAGTCAAAGAGAACTGGCACGCCGGGTTCCCGGCCTTAGTCAAGACAGAGTCTCGAAGATCTTTTCCGGACAGGTGGGCCATATGACCATAGATAAATTAATAGAAATTATGTCGATCTTAGGAATGAAAATTACTATTAAAACAAACTCCGCCGCCTGACTGAGGGGCGACCCTAGCGCGCCGAAGCCTTCAACGACTCAATTTTATC
>JAHRXB010000080.1 GCA_019104905.1 Bdellovibrio sp. | reverse complement strand
GTGGAGATCACGGTACAGTAATGAAAACCACTTCAGGTCCAACGGTTGACGTCCTCATTGGAAGTCCTCGAACTTCCTTCTGGGAGACAGTCACTGTGATCCTGAAGGGGTACTATCCCTACCAACTTAAACACTTTCGTTCCGTCGATGAAGCTTTGGAGTACTCCGAACAAGGTTTTAATCCCGTATTGGCTTTGATCGACGGACAAGATGGCTCTACAAAAACCAATGAATGGGTCCAGTCCATCAAGATGAACTACCCCGACTGCAAAGTCATTGTTCTTCATTCTGCGGCAGCCCCCTTGGATTTCAATATTGCAAAGAAGAACGGCGCCGACGAGCTGATGCACATCAATTTCGACCGGGAATTTATCTCTGACATCATCCTGCAACTTGCGCCCATTGAAATGGAAGGGGATCACATCCCTATCACATCGCTGATGCCGGTGGATTTGCGCGACATGGAGCCGGAGATGAACATCAACTTCGATGTTTACGTTCACCTGCCCGCCAACCAACGCTCAGTTATACTACGACGAGCCGGCGACTCCGTTGACGAAAAGCACATCGAAAAATTTCGCAACCTTCGCCAGCAAATGTACATAAAGAAAACCCAAATGAAGGCTTTTTTTGAGTACGCCCGCACGGTCATGAGCCTGCGAAACATCCCTCTTCCCGTGTCTATGACGGAAAAGTTTCACCGCTCTAAGAAAGCCATCTACGAAATCATGGCGCAGTTTTTAAATGGCGCGGTCACGGACTATCAAGAAGGTAAAAACATTCTCGATAAATGCAAAAACATTGTTCTGGAGTTTGAGCTCACCAAAGATCTCGATCCCCAGGAAATCTTTAACGAGATCTTCCGCTTTACTGGCAACAACCGCACTCTTTATCACGACTGCATTTGCCTTTCCGCCTATGCCGCCTATTTTGCGCAGCTCTTAGGCTGGAACGCTGAAAAAAGAGAAAGCGCTGCCATTGCAGGACTTCTTCATAACATCGGACTTTCGCAGCTTCCCGCCTCCATTGGCGACAAAGATCTCAAAGACTATACTGACGAAGAGATGAGCGAATACAAACTGTATCCCGATCGCTCGGTGATTATGGTCAAAGCCAAAAAGGTCCCCCTGTCACCAGAAATATCTGAGGCCATCGGTCAACATCGAGAAACTATCAACGGCACAGGATTCCCTAAAAAGTTAAAATCAGACTCTCTTTCTGAAATGGGAAAACTCATGGCCATTGCTTATCGCTTCCTCGAGATGACCTCCCTCAAAGAGTCCCGACAGGCGATGACTCCGACTCAAGCCATTTCTACACTTCGTGATGAAGCTTTAAGTGGTGAAGGCGGCGTAGATCTTCTTCTGACCACACAGATTTTCAAAAAGTGGAAGACTTAGAGTTCTTCGTACTCTTCGACCATGTCGCTCATGGAGTCCACATCAAACAATGATCGTAACTCTACCTGACGATTTTCCCAGTCAATCTGCTTCAGAATGGCCTTCGACGTGCTGATCCCGTCGAACACATAAAAAATAAGCAAAAGACTTCCTAAGAACCAACGAATCTTCGCGCGAGTCATTCGCGGGTGAAACTGCACGACACGGGTTTCGGCCACCCAATCGGCAAAATGGGTGCGATCATATCGAAAAAATGCCAGCACATAAACGGCCCACGAAAAAAAGAACGTCAGACGCTCGGCCAAAGGGCGTAGCACACACTGGCGCCAATCCAAGGCCCCTGTGGCGTTCGCAAAAGGCACGACCTTAAGCCCCATCAACCACTTGCCGGGAGTCGCCTGCATAAGAACCAAAAATATAAACTCATACAAGGCCGGAATCAGAAACATCAGAACAAGACCGCCCAATGAAATCCGTACATCTTCGTCTGTCGTCACCAACAGAAAAAAAGACTTCATAAAGGGAATATAAAACACCAAGCGAATGACTTGATCGACCCCTTGCGCGACCAAACGTCTCCAGGTACTCGGCACATAAACACTATCCATGAGTTTCTCTTTCCAAATATTCTTTCAACCACTGCAGAGCTTCATCACGGGACCTAAGTTTTCGCTCCAACTGCAACTCCAGGGCTTCTTCTAAACAGGCACCAATCGCTCGCCCGGTCAGTCGTCCCCTCACGTCATCCCCACTCAAGAAGGGAGCGGGAATATGTCGCTGCCAAAGATCCCATTCTTTAAAAAGATCGACAAGGGCCTGCTGCCAAGAGCGGCCCTCAAACTCTAACACCTGCAAGGCCCATAGAGTGCCCTCATCGGGCAGTTTCTGCAGTTTTTTTCCTAGGTTCATGGCAAAAAAGGCTGCGGGATTTTGCCAAAGCTCCCAAGCTCTTTCAATCGCTCGTTGTTCTTTCCCAGAAAGCTTTAAAAGTTGAAGGGTGGCGACAAGTTCATCTTTTGTTGTTTGACGCACAAACAGACTGAGAAGTTGCCATGGGGATTTTGCACCACAACTCCCCTCCCACCGATTGTCACGCAACCGGAAGGGGAAAAGATGCGCCATCAGACCGGACTCTTCCATAATCTGAAGTCCTTTGCCTACAGCTTTGGATTTCAAGAGTTTGCCCATTTCATCGCGCAGCCTCTCGCCACTCACCGTCTTCACCAAGACCGACATTCTTTTAAGAGCTTCAAAAGTTTGAGGATCTAAGCGAAAATCCAATTGCCCCACAAAACGAGCCGCCCGAAGTAATCTTAAATGATCTTCCTGAAAACGACGATCTGCGATCCCCACGGTTTTCAGCAAACCTTGTCGCAGATCCGCTTCGCCGTTTACAAAATCCAAAACTTTTTTTGTCCCGAGGTCATAAAACAAGGCATTCACGGTAAAATCGCGGCGCTCAGCATCTTGTTCTGGAGTTGAGAATTGCACACCCTCTGGTCTTCGTCCGTCTTGATATGTCCCATCCGTTCGGAAGGTCGCGACCTCGATATCCGCCCCTTCAACAAGAACCCGCATGACACCAAAAATTTTGCCGACATTGACGGTCTTTTCGAAAAGTCCCTCGATTTGATCCGGGCTCGCATCCGTGGCCACATCCAAATCGTTGGCCTGAATACCCAGAAGAGCGTCCCGCACGCAGCCTCCAGCCAAAAAGGCCTTGTAGCCATGGGCTTGCAATCTGTGATAAATTACTTCCACAGCCGGCCAATGAGGGTGAGATTCTAAGATCTTTTGAACTTCAGACATCCTCTTGAGTGTAAAAAAATACTGGGCCGAAAGAAAGAGATTGTTCGCGTGACGCCACAGGAGATGAAGTCTCTCATAGATGAAACCCTCGAAGAGCTGGGATTTTCCCACTTCGGCATCACCCCATTGGACAAACCCCTGAGTTTTGAGTTCTATCAAACATGGCTGCAAGAGGGACTTCACGGAGACATGACCTATCTTGAGGACCATGCTCCCATTAAAGAAGATCCTCGTCGTAAATGGCCTCGAGTTCAAAGCGCCCTGGTCTTTGCCATTCCCTACTTCCCTCACCCTGAAAAGAAAGCGGGTTTTCCTCTGCAGCAAGCCCGCATCAGCCTTTATGCCCAGGGTATGGACTATCATTTTTGGTTCAAAGATCGCATGTTGCAACTATGCAAAAAGCTTTCAGAGATTTTGCCCGAGGAAGAGTTTCTACCCTTCACCGACAGCAGTCCTGTTTTAGAAAGAGACCTCGCAAAAAAAGCAGGCCTGGGTTGGGTCGGAAAGAACACCTGTTTGATTCATCCTCAAAAAGGCAGCTTGTTTTTTATTGGAGAAATCTACACTTCCCTCAGCTTAAAAACCGAAATAGAACCGCTGCCGAACTTCTGCGGCGTTTGCACCAAGTGCATTGACATCTGCCCCACGGGAGCCCTTCTTGAACCGCGAAAGATGGATGCGCGAAAGTGCATCTCGTATCTGACCATTGAGTCTCGACAAGTGCCCCCCGAAGAACTGCGTGCCCAGATCGGAGATTGGTTTTTTGGATGTGATCTTTGCCAAACAACCTGCCCCTGGAATCAGAAAGTTTTTAAAGGACAGCTTTCTGTTGAGAAAA